>CAYGIR010000012.1:0-16813 GCA_964349985.1 uncultured Candidatus Saccharibacteria bacterium | reverse complement strand
CCTCTAAATGCTTCTCTTGGTCTTTGCTAACTAGTCTAAAGATAAAAGCAATCCAACGCGGACCCTCAATCAACATCATAAATGTCAGTACTAGAATGGTAAGAGTTGAAAATATACTACTGCTGATTTTTGTAAAGGTAGTAACAGCCGTACCTGTTGAATTATTGAGTCGATCAGACAACTCTTTGGAGAGTTTGTCTGTTTCATCCTGAAGGTTATAACGGCGCACAAAACGTCCCAGACCACTGTCTTCGCTACGCACGTCTTCTACCAAACCAGGTGCCGCATCTATAAAACTACTCGTCTGTCTAACAAGTGGCGGAACAATACTCGCCAAAAAACCCGCTAAAACAGCAATTATTATAAAGAATGACAAACTAGTTGCCAGAGTACGATTGCCCCGCCTTTTGCCAGGCAGACGTTCGGCTAACCAATGGACCGGCGCGTTAAGTGCCAGGGCCAGGAAAAACGCGGTCAAAATCAAAATAATCGCGTGTGAGGCCCTTTGTACTGCCGCCAGAAATAGAAACGAGATGATAGTCAATAACAAAACTCTTATGACGGTACGATTTGAAACAGTAATTTCTACGGAATCATCTTTTGTTTTTCGTCCAAATGCTAGCATTATGCTCTTATTATGACACGTCAGCCCGTCTGTGCAACAGGGCTTTATTATAAAGCTTAATTATATCGGCACCCACCACTGAAGTATCATAACGTTTAACGGCGTTTTGCTGTTCGGCATGTATACTCACGCGCAACTTATCGTCCATTAGAAAAAGTTCCAATCGCTTACTGAAGCCCTTGGTGTCACGCGGATTAAAAATAGTCTGTGGCCATTGGGCTAGAACACTGCGATAACCAATGTTATCGCCACCCAGAACAACCCCTGCTCCGGCCGCCATTGCTTCTATAAGCACAATGCCAAAACTTTCGCCCCCCAAAGCCGGAAAAACAGCCAATTGCGCTGATGCCAAAAGATCTGATTTTGCGATCTCGTCTATGTACCCCAGAAAGTGAACATTTGTAAGATCATGCTTTTTTACAAATTTTTCCAGCTTTGGTCTGTCAGGTCCATCGCCTGCGATGATTACTTCCGTCTTTGCCTGGAGTGAAGCGGGTAATTGTGTGATAGCTTGGAGCAATCTGTCACAACCTTTGCGTGGGACCAGTCGTCCTAAAAACACGATTCGCCCTGGCTTTTCGACCGCCTTACTAGTAAATTTATCAAGATTAATCATATTGGGCATAATGCTAGAGCGTATGCCAAATTGTGCCATCGCAAACGCTTCTGCTGCAGTCGACACGCTACATATAGCGTCAAACCGCTTCAACGACAGCTTTTGTAATTGCCCCAGGACACGACTGCCGTGAGTCTGAACCCGACCATATGGAACAACGTGGAAGGTCCCAACCACGGCCGTTGACGGCAGGGCGTACTTAATAACTTTACCCGCCATAAATGGACTATAAGGCATTTGAACATGCAGGATGTCGAATTTTTGTTGTGCCAATAACTCCTTGATAGCTTGTTTGTTGGCGGGCAAGGGTACACTCAAACGATTTCGGTTAAACCTTACCCCGACATTTCGGCTAAGGCTATGTATGGATTTATCGTCGGTTTTGGTCTGTCCAACGAGATAATGTACAAAATGTCCCTGAGACGAAAGCCACGCTCCCAATGATTTAACATATTGTTGCACACCGTCATTTCTATCTAAGCCGTCATCCAACACAAGCCCAATCTTCATAAGTTATATAACTTCTCGTACTGATCAACTATTAATTTATAATCGTACTGCTTTATGGTCTTTTGAGCCCACTTTTTCCAAATACTTCTAATGCCATCATCAGATAGCATTAGATCAAGTTTTCTACAAAATTCTGGGGTATTTTGCGGATCAATCAAGGATAATCTGCCCGTGCTACTCATTACAGTGACATAGCCTGGATTATCTCCAGCGACGACTGGTACTCCAGCAGCCATGGCTTCAAGTAGCACAATCCCAAAACTTTCACCAAATCGGGCAGGAGAGCAAAATACTCGCGCCCCATGTAGTAGCTGCAGTTTTGTTGACTCGTCCACTCTTCCCAAAAACTCGACCTGGACGCCAAGTTCCTCGGCGAACTGCTCCAACTGCTCACGATCTGGACCATCTCCGGCGATTATCAGCCTAGTTTGAGGACGGCTCGACTGCAGCACCTTCATTGCCGTGAGCAGAAACTTCAAGCCCTTGCGACGCTCCAGCCGACCAATATATAATACGTATTCTCCGGACGGCGTTGTCGAATTAATACGACCGTATTTTTGAAGATCTATCCCATTGGGAATTATTTGAACCGCTTGATTACCGATAGACCTTACGTAATCTGCTGCTGGTTCAGAAACAGCCGTCAAAACATCGAAGTATTTAAGGACCGATCTGGTATATGGCGTAATCACTCGTTCGATTGTGCGGCTCATCACTGTGTCTGGCAACTTAGCGTGAAAAGTTGCGATATTTTTGGACTTACTCCGCAACAATAATTGCCGAGACAATAGCGGTACCCAAGGCTCATGAAAATGCAGAACATCAAATTGTTCGTTTTGGAGGAGAGCATAAACTTCACGCGAGTCTACACTTACGGAAATCTGCGCCGTGGTATGAAATGGTGATCTTATGTCCGTAGCCGTTCCGAGTAAACGAATAAAATCAGCTATTTGCTCTGGTCTGCCCCGAAGTTTGGGGGCAATAACTAATACATCGTGTCCTCGCTTGCTGAGTTCAGTCTGCATCGCAAGCACACACTCCTGAACACCGCCACCTTTGAATAAATCATAGGGACAAACCAGTCCAATCCTGGTCACCCTCTATTCACCACACCTTTTTAACACATATAGCCCCCGTAAAACAAATTCGTGGGTTTTTGAAGCAATGATCTTTGAGTCACAAACTGACTTTTCCGAGAGAGACATATCCTTAGATACGTTGAACGAGGAAAGGCGGTTTTGGACCAAAGAGGGTGATTCGAAAAGTCGGGAATTTGTTTTGCGGGGGCTATACCTATGACACGGTAGGATACTTTTGGCTCCCAGCATGTTGGTTGTGCTCATATTGGTTACATTATACACGAATGTTGGATACAGATCAGGATTTTAATAGCTGGCGGAGCTTTTTGGGTATCATTTTGGCAGCATCTTCTTTATTGGCTAGGATACTCGGCGCGTGAGTGTCCATATGGGCCTTGACCACATGAAAGTCACTAAACACCACTCGCATGTGTTGTTCGACTATATTATTATCAAAATACGTATCGGCATCAACAGATATATGCCAAACGGGTAAATCGATTCGTTGTTTACAATTATCTAATCTCATAAATTGATATAGCGTCGACCAGTGTGTCCGTACGTCATTGATATGCCATAGATATATTTCAAAACGCATCAAAGCTTTGTGTTCAGCTTTTGTCGTGCCTTTAAATTTGTGCTTGGCATTATGAGTTTTCGCATAGGCAAGACGCAAAACAGAGGGGTTAAGTGCTATGTTACGAAATAAAATTGCCGTAATGCCAGCAGAAAATGTCAGTGCACCGTATGTATACAGGAAGTGTCTGGTACGCGAGAAAGTGAAGTCACCGCGGTGGACAAAACCGACCGCGCTAATCAATAAATCAACTTTTTTTACTAAATCCGGATATTTCTGCAACATACGCGTAACGATCACGAAGCCAAAGCTGAGTCCGACGATCGTAACTTTTTTGCGCTTATAACGAAGTTTGATGAAAGTCGCCAAATAATCAGCCAAATTATTAATCGTTGGCTGCTTGCCAATCTTATAAAAACTATCCATACCACCAAACCCGGGTAAATCAGGCATTGTCACGGCACCGTATTGGTTCAGATCTTGCATCATACCCCACCATCGTTCTAGCGAAGAATGATGACCATAAACAAATAAAATATCTCGCTTCTTACGAGTTGGCGCGGGCATGTACAACATGCGACCCTGCAAACCGTTGATATACAGCGGTACTATGAAGTCAGTAACTTGTTTTTGCTCTTGTTTTGGCATATTGCATATACACAATAACCGCAAAGCGTCGAAAAACGCAACAATTTTCGTTACTAAATACGTCCAGCTGCGTGTCTAAAACGCCACCATAAATTGCTGTTAGGACTTGATCCGTCCGCTACTAATGGCAGTTCATATGTAAGGTTACCCACATGCAGTGAAATACTGCCGACTCGGTCACCCTTGACAATACTCTGTTTGATACTGTCGTGCTCTGTCTCGATCCGTATCTGTTGGTCATCCCAAATCACAATACTGACAGCTTGCCCTATCACAATCGGGATACTTGGCAAACCCCTACGATAAATTACACCAACCTGCTCATTACTACGCAAAGGGCTAACCACACGAAAATGCTGATATGTATTGTTTAGCAAACTCAAGGCATCATTCATAGCAATAGATCTCTCTGGTGCCCCAACAATTACCCCAACTACCGTAACGGTGTGAGTTTCGTCTATTTTATAGCTTGCCGAGAACATATAACAGCCTCCGGCTTCTATAGTATTGCCGGTTTTTATGCCGGAAATCCCGTCTTGACCCAACAGGTTATTGACATTGTAGACAGTACCCGCAACCGGTAATTCGGCCTGTGATTGTCCGACAATTTCAGTAATAACTGGGTTATTCATAGCAATTTCAGCCAACAAAACCAGATCCTTGGCGGTACTTGTCGTACGGGGCGAAAACCCGCTAGCATCATCCACATTTGTCTGATGCATTCCAAGTGACTTGGTAAGGGCGTTAGCGTAGCTTAAATATTCCTGGGTAGAACCAAAAGCCCAACGCACTAAAACATCGGCCATATTATTAGCAGAGGGTAGTAGCAGCGCTTGTAGTGCCTGGTACTGCGTAAGTTTCTCACCAGCTTTTACCTCGGTTACGGATTGTCCCTCAGACAGATATCGTTCATAAGTTACCTCGTCACCGCTGGTTATTGTTATCATCTCTCCGGAACTGCCCTTAGCCATCGGGCGAGCCTTTAGGATTGCAACCGCGGTTATAACCTTGGCAACGCTGGCTATGGGTAGGGGTTTTTGTTCACCGTTCTGAGCCAGCACTCCGAACCCAACGGCACCGATTGCTGATTGTCCGTATCCGGGCATAGACAAATTAATTGCCTGAGGCTTGGGCAATTCGGGGACTATAATTTCGCTGCGTAGGGCCGGTAAAGGAGCCAGCATCACGCCTATGACATACAACAACGTAACAGTCAGTAGCATAGAGCCGTAATGACGTTGTCGCCGCTTGATCTTTTGCTTTTTGGCACGATAATGCCTCCTTTTATCCAACTCCCTTGGTTCTAAAACTCGCATGCAATCATAATACTATAAACGCCTACGATCTCGTTTGTGCATAATTCATTGTAAAATATACTTGACACAGTTTAAAAACGGAGCATAGTGGAATGATAGCCAGTTGGTGATACAGTTATGAAAGCAAAAAAATGATAACAAGAGAAGCAAATCCGGGCATAATCGATGCGACGGCGTACCAAGGTATTCCGTCTGACGAGAGAGCGCGATTTACACTACCTGAAATCAATGTACCGTCACGGGATACCCCATTAGACCCGGAAATATTGTTTGATTTTGTGCGTAATAGGCTCAACGGAAGAAGAACGTACGGTCATATGTCAAAAATAGCCTTGACAGCTTATACAGATGATTGGGGCGAGGTGATTAGTCTGCTTTATCCTGAGATAGAACTAAGTGCCGGGCATATTTATACGGCAGTAGCATTAAGTGTTATAAAAGTATGTGAAGATAATGGAACTAATTTACTCGGCGAATGGCACCGATATATTCCAGGCACAACCAACAGAGGCGAATCAAGCCCAGTCATAGATGGACGCCCTAAAAGTATATTAACAGCTGTGGGTCAGATTGCTCTAAGCAGCAACAAAATGTAAAATGTACTAGTTCTAGCATCAATAGGGAGTAGCCAAGTGGTAAGGCACCACCCGTTGTGGTATCACAACAAGATAATTTATATGGTACTGGCAGCTAGTACCAAAACTGTCCTGAGCAAGACGTTAAACTACCCAACGCACATTTAATGGGGAGTGGCCAAGTGGTAAGGCACCAGTTTTTGGTACTGGCATTCGGGGGTTCAAATCCCTCCTCCCCAGCCAAGAGATGATTAACAGAGATAGACCGTATTGCTATGCAACGGTCTTTTTCTTTTGTAAAGACTCCTTAACAGAGGTAACTAGGTTCTAGTCCTTTTTGTCTTGTTGTTCCTGGCGAAAAAGGCTCTTAACTACCGAGTCTGCAAACGAGAAAATATTCATTACACTAGCCTCGTCCATCTTCTTCTTGGCCATTTGCCATATGAAAGGGTGGTCTTCAGCTTTGAGGTTTTTCTCAATTACGATTTTCCCAGTAGATATATCAAGCCTCGCTACCTCCTGCATCACGGCACTACTAGTTATCTTTTTTATATTGTAGTGAAGGTACAAGTTACGGACATCTTTTCTGAATTTATCTAGTTCTTTGCGTGATTCTTCGCTAATAACTTTTGACTCAAAGGCTTCTTTAATAACGGGGCCTAGTTCTATATTTTCTAACCTATCCCACTCTTCTTTGCTGTATTCCGTTATACCTGTTTTATGATCAATGATTGCGTGTTTTAGAGCAAACTCAACCAGTATGGCTGATAACGTAATAGCGGCACCATTAAGTCCGAATAATATGCACTCCCTAATCTCATCATAGAGACTATTGATGGGTGGAACAGCAATTTGTGGCGGTTCAGGGAGTTTGCTAATAGTTAGCAGAGCTTTTTCCTTGCGAGCTGCAAATAATTCGTCAATGAATTCTTCATTGGTTTTTGGTGTCTGCCTGTCAAACTTGAGTCCCAGCTTTTTTGCTTGTTCTATCGTACTGGAACTAGCAACGATTTGAGTACTATCTTTGGCAAGACCTTCGAGAAGTTCATTAATATCACGAATAGGTGGCGTGGCTTTGTCTGTGAGTTTAGGTTGATCGTCTTTCACTTGAATCTCAATATATTACAGACTCATCGTAGCATAAGTTAACCTGTTAATTCTGGGTCTAGACCTTGATTAACTGTCGGTCGTGTAGCCGTAGTTTGATAGTGTTAGTGAGCAATCAATCCAAAAGTCATTACATACGTTGATGGAGGGTCGAACATCCATTGTCATAGCCCATCGTTTATCTACACTCAAGCACCTCGACAATATTATTGTGTTGGATAAGGGCAAGATTGTTGAGCAAGGTAAACATGAAGAGTTGGTTAAGCAAAATGGTATCTACGCCTACCTGTGGCACCGACAAAATGGTGGTACACTCACGGCCGTGTCCGCAGTGCTTACAGACAAATTAGTAGACTGATTGAAGACGATCAACTGTTTGCATCTATTACCCATCCGGAACTTAAGCTACCCAAAACCACCAACAGCCTAGAGGGTGGCATAAACAGCCGAATTAGTGAGCTACTGCTACGCCACTGTGGCATGAATAAAGCCCACCAAAAACAAGTCATAAACTGGTACTTAGATAGTCGGAGCGAGTATCCATATTTAGCCCGAAATTCAACTAGAAATGGGCATTAGCTCGGTTCTGGACATTGTACGATTCGCCAACATCTATGATTACGTGTTGACTGGACTTACGCAAAATCGCTCGTTTCCAGACCAATTCATCTCGAACGAAAATAGTTTTATAGGCAGTAGAGGTACCTGAAATTACATCGTGAGAGGAAAAAATTCGTAGCCATAGTTATTCGGTATAGGGATGTGGGAGTTTGAGTAAGACCGTGTTACCTTGCTACGAGGAGATTATGCCAGTATCCTAAGATGTAATCTGTTCCAGAGCATCAACATCCTCTGTCTGATCAGCGGGTTTTAAGATGGTATCTACAAGCTGGTCTAGTTGATCATCAGATAAATTTGCCTTAACGGCATAACCTTCTATCCCAAGCATACGAAGCCCAGCCGGAGCATCTTCTTCATTCAGATTGGAAATAATTTGAACTTTGATGTTTTTGCCCCAGTCACTAGAGCGCATAATCTCTAGGATTTGATCTCCAGCTACTTTTGGAACCATCAGATCCAACAAGACTAGATTGGGCAATTCATTTTCTATAAGGGTCAGAGCGGCTTTGCCATCATAGGCAACAAAACAAGTATATCCTAGTAATTCTAGTCTTGTTTTATAGATATCCGCCAGGGCAGTATTATCTTCGACGATTACAATCTTTTGAGAATTACCAAATTGATCCATGTACTTCTGATTTTACGCAAATAAGCGTTGATGTGCAAATCCTATCGCTAGATTAGCGAATTTTACGACTGTGGGTCGGGCTGCGCCAAATCCGGTCTCAAGACATTGTTGACTAGTTGGTCAATTTGATCGTTTGATAGGTTCGCTTTGACTGCGTAACCCTCGATGCCTAGCTGGCGCAAACTTGCTGGAGCATCTGATTCGCTAAGATTTGAAATTATCAGAACCTTGGTGTCTTTGCCCCAATCGCCATGGCGCATCGTAGCCAAAACCTGCTCTCCTGGAATATCTGGAATCATTAGATCCAGTAGTACCAAGTCTGGCAACTCTTTTTGAATGAAATATAAACCAGTTATGCCGTTGTAGGCTATGAAACAAGTATATCCAAGCAACTCTAATCTTGTTTTATAGATGTCTGCCAAAGCAGTATTGTCTTCTACGATGACGATTTTTTGCAAATTACCAATTTGACCCATTATGTTTATGATTCTACGCACAAAGTCCCCAGTAGGCAAATTCGTAGGGTTCTTAACTCTGGCGAGCAGGGTTGACATATGGTGTTAAGCACGAACATAATGAAGTGGATAAGTAAGTAAAGGATATAAGGACATAGTGATGAAATTGAACCAAAATGGTATAGCCAGCTTGATAATTATTGGTATAATTGGCGGTTTGTTTGTAACGGGGACGGGCGTAACGGTAGCGGCAAACGGTAGCAAACCCGGAGATGCTTTGTATAGCGTTGATCGTGCTGCTGAAAACGTACAACTCGCTCTGGCACTGACTAATGGTCTAAAAGTTCAAGCCCGTAGAGCAATCGCCGAGGAAAGATTGCTGGAGATCAAGAATATGCTGGCAGAAAAAGATGTAGATGCGGCTGGCATAGCCAACGCTCTGAGTAATTTTGAAGAGCACAAGTCCAGGATTGATGACGAACTTGGTAATGACGGGAATTTAGATGCCAAAGACAAGGAAATTGAGAATGAACTGAAGGACAAAAAGTCAGAAATTGATAAATTATTTGAAGGGCACCAAAAATTAGCAGAGAACCAACGTGAAAGCCTAAAAAAACAATATGAACAGGCCCTAAAAGATCGCGATACCGCAAAAGCTACAACTCTGAAAGCTCAGATTGACGGCTTTGAAGCCCTCCTAAAAGACGCAGAAAATGCTCGTGAAGCTCAAAAACAAGAAGTAGAAAAAGTTCAGGAGACTCAGAAACAAGAGACGGAAACCATAAAAAAACAAGCAGAAGAGCAGTCCGAGGCTACTAAAAACGCCATTGAAGCCGCTCTCGAAGCCGAAAAACAAGCCGCCGAACAACATTAAGTACATAGCCTACCGATAAAGTTGCACGATTTTAAAACACCCCTGGCGAGGGGGTGTTTTAACGTTTTTAAGGTTTATACGAAGTTTATTTGCGCTTGGTTGACCAGCGATTTACTACTCCCTCTGTAACGACGCCAACAACCATGTAGGCAAGCATCGCGAACAGTGCTACGAAATCAACCACATACTTAGTTGCGGTCGATCCCATAGGGAATACCCCCCTAACTGGCTGCAACAGGACATCGGTAGTTCCGT
This sequence comes from uncultured Candidatus Saccharibacteria bacterium, assembly GCA_964349985.1. Taxonomy (GTDB): domain Bacteria; phylum Patescibacteriota; class Saccharimonadia; order Saccharimonadales; family CAYGIR01; genus CAYGIR01. The sequence continues at coordinate 6,927 of CAYGIR010000012.1, read as the reverse complement.
ATAGCCAATTGATGAAACCGTCACCTCCACCCTCAGCCCCAAAAAGTCGAAAGACAAATCGCAATGCTAGAGCCACTAGCACCGCCATGACAAACCACTCTATGCTGGTTCCCACCATCTCCTTAGGGGATTTTAGTTGTACGTTCATCTACATACTCCTCCACTTATTTAATAGCAATCTCAGAATAAGCCTGTAATGTCAAAAATACAAGCCTACCTGTGGATAAGTAGCTCCCGCCTTGTAATTATTCCTATATTATGTTAGTATATATTTGGAGTTTACACTTGGAAAAACCTACGCATAAGACAGCCGAACAGTTTGATAAGCGCCGGATCAAAAAACTGGTTCTGTTGCTGCCCGCATATAATGAAGAGTTGATCATCGCAACAACAATCAAATCGGCTATTGCGGCAGGGCAATTAAAGCGCGATATTTTTGTCGTGGATGATCACTCCAGCGATAACACGCGCAAAATAGCTATCGCGATACTCGGTAAAGATCATGTGTTAAGTGTTCAACACAGCGGTAAAGCCCTGGCTGTACAAAAAGCTATAAAAAAATTCAAGCTTGTACGAAACTACACCTGGCTACATATTGCCGATGCCGACAGTGTTTTTTCGAAGGATTATTTTAAAATTTATAGATCAAGACTTGATATAAAATATGCTGTAGCGTTAGGTTTTGTCCAAAGTATGCGTGGCAATTGGATAAGTACATATCGGGCACTTTCTTATACCTACAGCCAGCACGTTGGTCGCCGTATACAATCTCGCTTGCGCACTATATCGGTCTTTCCCGGTCCCATTACTTGCTTCAGAACTGATATACTCAGCAAAATTGATTTTTCTACTAACAGCTTAACCGAAGATTTTGATATTACGCTCCAGGTTCATAGAAAAAAATTAGGTCGTATACTGTTCATCCCAAAAGCGGTGAACTACACACAAGACCCTCAAACCCTTAGTGACTTTATGAAGCAAAATTTGCGGTGGCAACGCGGGCTATTTCAGGGTCTTAAAAAATACCAGATCGGTCGGCAGTTACATCTTATAGACATAAGCATCGGGTATCAACTAATGGTCGTACTGATTTATTTAGTTCAACTGTTCGTAATAATCCCGATGACAATAACGATGACAGGAAGATGGATACTCATCCCCACGATTATAGCCGGTGATTTTGTCATTAATAGTATTATAGCGTTGCTATCTTCTGCTGCGATTAAGCGCTGGAATTTGATCGGGGCGATGCCTTATTTTTATTTTTTGCGCTGGATCGAATTAGGAATATTTCTTTGGGCTGGGATAGAAATACTTATCCTTGGAAAATTTCAGACAGAATCAAGAGGCTGGGAAACTAGAGGCAGACGCTATCAACTCAGCGTCGAAGCCCTAAAAGACATCGTTCGCTAGCAAATAATTTATATCTTTTTAAATCGTACAAAGTCAAAGCCGTAAAATTGACGATTCTGGCTCCAAGTACCCGAACAAGTTTGTAGTGTTAATATGGGGACTCCCTGATACGCGAAAATATTCGTATCCGTAGGGTCAACTGTTCGGGTTGATCTGTAAACATATGTAAATTCATATCCGTTGTCGGTTGCAATAATGGCTTCATCACCAGGTGTTAAGTTATCGAGTGGACCGAAGACTTCGCTTGTAGCGTGACCATATATTAGTGTATTCCCTTGGGCATTATTTGGTTGCACGGTCAGAAGCGCGAAATGAGCCATCGTCTTAGATAAAGTCCATTGTCCAGACTTATTGTCGTATGTACCATCAGCAACCTGCAGCTGAAGATTTAAGCTATTGATGGTTATTCGGACCGGCTTACCAGTTACCACCGATGGAGACTTACTGATGATTGTAGCGGGTTCAGTGATTTGAATTTGGTAGGCCGATACATAATTGCGCGACCAATAATAAAGTGTAGGTACAATTCCAATCAATCCAATTATGATCAGTACTGAGCTAAATAATGATAACTTTCTATGATATGTCATGATAAATACTTTGTTTATCTGCACTTACACAAACTCTGCCATCTTCAGACCGACTTAGCCACATATATAAGGGTTTTATTGTCTCGACGAAGCTCGAAGTTACCTCTTTATCGGACAAAACTATTGTTGCTCGGTTTGAATTATTCTGGGAACAAGGATTTTGGGTAAGTCCAGTATAGTTCTTTGACAACAAAACTAGCGACAATCCTATGTCGCTAGTCGTGTTTCTAGTACTCGGGGTACTATTTAGCTTGGTTCTTACGAACAAACCCTAGGCCTAATGTTATTAGACCAGCGACCAGCAAAACAGCAGCTGCGTAAAACAGTGGCTGGGTATTACCGGTGTTAGGCAACAACGCTACACCAAGGACACCTGTAGTTGCGGATAAAACTTGTCCACTCATACAACACTCCTTTTTAATAATATATATTATGAATCCAGTCAATGGCCCCATCTCCCAACTGATATTCAGATATCATTATACATGTTTATGATTTTCTGTAAAGTATAGTATATAGGTGCTTATGCTTACCCCTGTTATACGTCTTGACTGTGCGGACATGTTATTGTATGATCATAATGTATAACAATTTTGTGTGAGCCAAGGAACTATATGAAAAATATTTCGAGAGCTGTTTTAGGATTATTACTTATATTAAGTCAGCTCTTTCCAATGAGTGCTTTTGCGCATGTCACGACTACAGCCAACCTTATCGCTAATCCATCAGTTGAAACCGCTACAAATACTACATCACCCCAGAATTGGCAGTCAAACAGTTGGGGTACGAATACTAGCAAGTTTAGCTATCTTTCGACAGGTCATACTGGTACACGTAGTGTGAGATCTGAAATAACAAGCTATACGAGCGGCGATGCCAAATGGTATTTTACTCCTACAGCGATAAAAGCGAATACCACTTACAACTTTGGCGAATTTTATAAATCTAACACATCTAGCGAAGTTGTGATCCAATATACTCATAACGACAACTCAACAACCTATCATTGGATTAGTACTGCTCCGGCAACTACAAACTGGACGGATATGGACTATGCGATAACAACCCCTGCCAACGCGGTAAAACTAAGTATCTTTCATGTTATAGCTAGCATTGGATGGCTGGAAATCGATGACTATAACCTGACGGAAGAAGTAGCGGAATACATCCCACCCAGCACTGGTCTAATACCCAATGATTCTGTAGAAACCGCCTCCGCCAACAACTCAGCCCTGCCAGCCAAATGGCTAACAGGTAAATGGGGAACTAACACGGCCAAGTTTGAGTACCTGAATGAAGGCTTTACGGGTAGCCACAGCCTCAAAACAACCGTATCCAAATATACGAATGGTGATGCCAAATGGTACTTTGAACCGATAACTATCGAGCAGGGCAAAGTATATAACTATAGCCATAATTATAAATCAAGCATCACAACGGATGTTGTGGCGCAATACACGGATTCTAATGGTGTCAGCACGTACAAATGGTTAAACACGATCGCGCCAAACAGCACCTGGCAACAATTTGCAGCTACCCTTACAATCCCTGCTGGGGCAACAAAGATGACAATTTTGCACGTGATCTACGGAGTCGGTTGGTTGCAGATTGATAACGCCTTGCTGAACAAGAACACAACTCCACCACTAGACACCAGCACAATCCCAAACAGCTCACTCGAGGAAGCTTCCGGTGGTGGTCCTGTCAAATGGCAAAAAAATAACTGGGGAAGTAATACGTCAGCATTCGAATATATGAATAGTGGACGCACCGGCAACAAGAGCGTCAAGGTTAGCGTGTCTAATTATATCGATGGCGATGCCAAATGGTATTTCGATCCTGTTTCAGCGCTGGAGCGTGGCAAACAATATCGGTTTAGTGCCTGGTACAAAACGAACGCTTTGCCTAAAGCGGTCGTAATGTTTACGAAAGACGATGGAAGTATTAAATACCTCGGGATGCCAGCACCACAGCCCAACAATACGAGTGACTGGCAAGTTTATAGTGACACGTTTACCATGCCGATTGACGCACGGTCACTGTCCGTATTGTTTCTATTATCCAGCAATGGCTGGCTGCAGACCGATGATTACGATATAACGCCATATCGACCCCAAGGCTTTTCCCGCCCTCTCGTAACCATGACATTTGACGACGGGGAAGAGGAAAACAATACCACCGCACTACCACTAATGAAGTCCAACGGATTTGTTTCTACTCAGTGTTACGCCACAACATTTATTGAAAACGCTGACAACGCGGCATCAGTGAAGGCAAATGTCCTGCAATTCAAGAATGCCGGTCATGAAATATGCTCTCATACCGTAACCCATCCATTTTTGACAACTTTGAGCACAACAGCAATTACAAACGAGCTAACACATTCCAAGTCATTTTTGGAAACTCTGATCGGCGGACCGGTGCGTAACTTTGCTTCACCATACGGTGACTATAATACTGCGGTAATTACTCAAATCAAAAAATACTATCGTTCACATCGCACGGTAGATGAAGGATATAACTCCAAAGACAATTTTGATATCTACCGACTACGGGTCCAAAATATGACTTCTAACACAACCCTTGAGGAATATCAAAGCTGGCTTAGTAATGCCAAAGCAACGAATACCTGGCTGATTTTGGTTTATCATCGCGTTGCTAATGACCCAGGAGACTATGACACATCTATAAATGACTTTGGTCAACAACTAAAATTACTTGCCAGCAGTGGCCTGACTGTCAAAACTTATAACAGCGCGCTGGACGAAATTGTACCTCAAACCAAATAAGGTTAATCAAAGAACGTCGAACAACCAAAGCTGCATACCCGATGCCCGCACATCATTGGCAAATTTTGCAAATACGGGAGCTGAAGCACTGCTGAGAAATTGACCGTTGGACCAATATGACCAATTGTTGCCTTCGGTAGTCTGTAACTTATCTTCGGCAAAAATATGCACCGCTACTTCATATCCGCTTGATCTTAATTGATTAGCTTGATTTAGAATATCCGCTAAAATCTTTTGTCGCTCCGTTGGCGTAAGTTTATACCTTAAGCCATCCCAGGCCGTACCCTCAGAAAACGTTCCGGTACTCAACCAGACTTCCCGTACGCCCAGCAGATTCGCAGCATCTCTAACCAAATCGGGATTTAGAAAATGAGCCGCATTGTAATCTGGATCAGAATCTGGCCATGGATAGCCCTGTAACCCAAAACTATCTATCAGCCCCTTAGGTATATTCTTGACATACGGAGCCAAGCTGAGATATGCTCCGCCCTCCCAGGAACTAGCCGAAGGATAGCTTTTGCTGTCGAAAAGCACCGATGTTTTACTCCCCGGGAAATATTTTTTCTGGAACTGAGTAGTTTTGGTTATACATGCGGCCACCTGATCCGCGTTGACATTATTCCATTCTGGAATATTGGATTCGGGGAACGGTACCCACATACCCATTACAGCGTCGGTAATACCCTGAGCCTTTAGGGTTGCAAAGTAAGTATCCAGCGTCACATCATACGCGCCGGATAGATATTCGCTAAAATCTACAAAGCCCGAACTACCAACTGGCTCCATAATCACTATTGGGCTAATTCCAAATGTAGCATACTCCCTCAGGCTTATGGCTAAATCATTAGCGTAGGATATAGATTCGCTGGTGGTCTGTGGCGTATTCGTAAAGAGCATCATCCGTTCCGCCACAGCCCCCGCACACAAACTCTCGTATTCTGCCAGCTTGCGTAGCTGGGGCATTATACTTCCGGATAAACCTTTATGGATAGGGCCGCCATTGTTACATACAATGTCTTGCAAAATATTTTGGCTATTAGCCACTGGCGGTTTGCTGTTGTTTTGATTGATTGTTTTACCTTGTCTGCTAGTGGGTATTGAGCCCGCTGAATCACTCGCCCTGGCTTTGGACGTGGAAATATCAGGACTGCCAAAGGCTGGACTTTCCTGCATATAAACGGCATAAGCCGTACTCGCGATCAGGATAATGAACGAGCCGAGTAGTAACGACGCGGTCTCCAGTAACCGCCTTTGTCTGGTCTTAACCCTCTCACCAATACGATACACCATGCATACATAATACTGTAATAATCACACGTTCGCACTTTTCCGTAGCCATATACTCTGAATCGCCACGATTCTGCACCACTAAACAGCCCTATTTTCTGAGATGAACAATTTATCTTTTGGAGCGCAGTAGGTAAAGGGCTGCTCCGAAGAGGATGCCACTGCCAACGAATTCTACAATCGCGACAGTTTTGGCAAGTTTGCCGACCATGCCAAAGGCATAACCATTTCCAAGCAATAAACCACGCAGTGTTTCACCCTGGAAGAGTGCTTGACTTTGTGCTTGTAGTTTAGGGTTAGTGGGGTCTTGCATAGCCGCGGCACTTACTTCTGCATAGACTTTGCCACCACCGATTTTTTGAAGATGTCGCTTAATGAAACCATCGGCATATGCCTTGGCTTCTTCCGGCGTATCTACTTGCTGGCCAGCATATTGCTGAATATCAGGAAAATCCTCTGCGCTAAACGCTGGACTGCCGGCAGGTGGGAAAAAGATTTGCTGATCTGCAAGCTCTGTCTGTATTTGACTGGTTATTGTTTTGTGAACTTTGTATGTGACAATACCCGTACCCAGTAGCACAATCGCCGCCACCAATATAAGTACCTTTAGTACTTGAGTTACTTTTGTATTTTGCGAATTTGTGGCCAATTTTGCCATAACTGCTCCTAATGTGATTGACGACCTTACCGCTCAATTACCGCCTAGAAGTAACGTTTTTGTTTCTAGAGGCATCAACGGATAGGATAATCATTTAATTTATTAACATAAGCAGTATACGCCCCTAATGTACATAAACAAAGCGCATTTTATTGCGCCTTATGACGAGTTTCGCTAAAGACCTCTTGCA
>CAYGIR010000011.1:0-17378 GCA_964349985.1 uncultured Candidatus Saccharibacteria bacterium | reverse complement strand
GGCAGGACCTGTCCGTCATTCTGACAGACAGACGGGCGGACAGGTCGATGTAGCTCAGGGCTACCCCTCCTTCAGACAAAACAGTTTTCGCATGAGATAATTTACTCTGGTAATGGACGATTTTGCATAGTCGAGTTTACTGATGCGAGTCAGAGATGTTATGCTTATGTTAGAAAAAAGGATAATTACGAACGTGTGTAGACTAGTTGCCGAGTTGGTGGGAGCGGATAAACGAGTTCTTGGGGAAGTGTTTTTGCGTCTCGAGCAACAGTCGGCTAATCCAGGCATAGATGTACGGTTAACTGGGGAAATATATGGTAAGTTACATATGAAAATGCGTTCGCTGGGTTTGGACCCAAACGATACAACACCACATGAACTATATAACACATTACTCAGTCTTGTGGCGCGTCATGACTTTTTCCTTGCAAAGAGATTAGGTGTTGATAACATTGCAGATTCCGCAGAAATCGCGCAGGCGGTGGTAACGGTGATTCAGCGGCTTGGCATACCTAAACAATCCTGGGCATTCAAATCGACCACCGCAAAGCGTTTGCTCAAGGCGATGCCTCCCAAATCACTCATGAAACTACTACACTATCGTTCAGTTGATTCCATGTTGAAACGCGAGCCGTCCACGGTGATATTGGCTATCGCACGACATGTTGAATCGCCTCAATGGCAGCGACGTTTCGTCCAAGGTTATAAAAATTTAAAATCAAACGATTTTGAAGTTCGGGATATCGACACCCTGTATTTAGCTCACAAGAAATGGGATGAGGTAAGCCAGTTTTTTGTAACATCGCATCGTAGCAATATTGTACATTCGGAGGAGGTAGGTTTGATAGTTTTGCTAAAACTTAATACAGATCAGACAACGGGTATAACACTGGCTAGTTTATTATTAGCACTGCATTATATTAATGAAATTAGAGCTTTCAGTACGTATTGCAAATTTCATCATATGCGGCCGGATTTTGGTAATTTGCTGATCAAACATCGTTTGAACGAAAATCCGAGTTATGCTCAATTGGCTGGCCAGTCTATGCATTGGCGCGTCATTCATCGCTATTTTGGCACAGTAGATCGGATGAATCATCCGGAAATCTTTGAACCACATGTGCAACCAGAAGATCTATCTTACCGACGCGCAGAGGAGACCTTGTATCATCTGGAGCCAGCCTTACATTTTTGGCACGATATGGACTATGTGGGGCTACCAAACACTAGTGGGCCAATTAGTTTTAATTTGACCGATATGGCAATGAATTTAATCAATAAGTTGCCCTTCGAAAAACGTGCGTTTTATCACATGCAAGACGCGTTATGGAATGAAATATACGCGCGTTATATTGGCCAACCCGCATTTGAGCGTAAGATATTAGAACAGCTTGATGAGGGTTTGGTCGACGCGAGCCATCCAGCAATGGATTTGGAGTTCGTGGTATGAATTATTCGATTTGTGTCTCTGGGGCCGCATCTGGTAAAACGGTTGCTTCTTCCCATGAGCTAGCCGCCAGTTTAGGGCGTGCTATCGCCAATAGAGGTCATATTTTAACAACTGGTGCTACGGTAGGTTTACCGTTTTACGCCGCCGTAGCCGCCAAGGAGGCGGGCGGAATGAGTATAGGCTTTTCTCCCGCCGCGAGTCTTCGGGAGCATGTCGCCAAGTATCGGCTACCTATAGGTGTGTTTGATTTTATAAATTTTACAGGCATGCACTACGTCGGGCGGGACGTGCATCTAGTACAATCAAGTGACGCGATAATCACGGTTGGAGGTCGATTTGGTAGTTTGCACGAATTTACGACAGCTATTGAATCTCGCATGCCGTGTGGCGTGTTATTGGGCAGCGGTGGTACGGCAGATTTAATTCCTGAGCTGATGCAACGGCTTGAGCCAATCAATCAAGATATGTTGATCTATGATACGGATCCAACTACTCTTGTGGAAAAGGTGATTGCCATTCTAGACAAAGAGAATCAGGATATCAATACGAAGGCACTCAGTATGCAGTGGTTTTTAGATAATCCACATAATCACAGAGGCTAGGCGTACAATTAGTTTGTGAATAAGTTTAGACTACAGTCAGATTATCAGCCGACTGGTGATCAGCCAGCCGCTATTGCAGCATTGTCACAAAATTTATTAAACGATGTCAGAGAACAAGTGTTGTTGGGCGTCACCGGTAGTGGCAAAACATTTTCAATGGCTAATGTCATCCAGAAGTTACAAAAACCGACGCTGGTACTTAGTCATAACAAAACACTCGCGGCCCAGCTATACGGCGAGTTTAAGCGTTTTTTCCCGAACAATGAGGTGCATTACTTTGTTAGTTACTTTGATTATTATCAGCCCGAAGCCTATATAGCTCGCAGTGATACGTACATCGAAAAAGACAGTCAAATCAATGAAGAAATTGACCGCTTGAGGCATGCGGCCACGGACGCGTTATTGACACGTCGAGATGTGATAATCATTGCAAGTGTCAGTTGTATCTATGGTATAGGATCAGTGGAAGATTACGGTAATCTAGCGGTTGTCATCAAAAAGGGAGAGAAGCGTGTCAGAGATAAGCTTCTGCGTCAACTAACCGATATTCAATATCAGCGTAACGATATCGATTTTCATCGTGGTATCTTCAGGGTTCGTGGTGATGTTTTAGACATATTTCCAGCTGGAGAAGAGGTGGCATATAGAATCGAGTTATTTGGTGATGAGGTCGAGAAGATTACACGGATTAATCCGTTAACGGGAGAGGTCTTGCTCCGGCTCGAATCATTACAAATCTTTCCGAGTAGTCATTACGTAACGCCAAAAGAGAAACTGCAAAACGCTCTAGGTCAAATAGAGCATGAGTTAGATCTGCGATTAAGTTATTTTAAAAAACAAGGAATGTTGGTTGAAGCTCAGCGTTTGAAGCAACGTACCAGATTTGATTTGGAGATGATGGAAGAAACTGGTTTTGTGAAAGGAATTGAAAATTATAGTCGCTATCTGACAAATCGTGAGCCCGGCGAGCAACCAGCCACTTTATTGGACTATTTTCCGGATGATTTTTTGATGTTTGTTGACGAATCACACATGACCATCCCGCAGATTCGTGGAATGTACAACGGCGATCGGGCACGCAAGGAAGTGTTAGTTGAGCATGGTTTTCGCCTCCCTAGCGCGCTGGATAACCGTCCATTGACATTTACAGAATTCGAAAAGCACATAAATCAAGTCGTGTATGTGAGCGCGACGCCCGCACAGTATGAAATATCCCGTAGTCCAGAACCAGTTCAACAGGTAATTAGACCAACTTGGTTGGTCGATCCGAAGATTGAAGTCCGGGCAATTGATGGGCAAATTGATGATTTAATTGGTGAAATCAGGGCAACGGTCGTCAAGCATCAACGTGTTTTGGTTACTACGCTGACCAAGCGGATGTCCGAGGATTTGACCGAATATCTCAAGGAATTGAACATCAAAGTCACTTATTTGCACAGTGATGTGGATACGCTGGACCGGACCGACATCCTGCGTGATTTACGATTGGGTGTCTATGACGTGGTGGTTGGTATCAATTTGTTGCGCGAAGGTTTGGACTTGCCAGAAGTTAGCTTGGTGGCGATTTTGGACGCTGACAAAGAAGGCTTTTTGCGAAGTGAGCAGGCACTTATACAAACTGTAGGTAGGGCGGCTAGACATATTGATGGCAGAGTAATTATGTACGCCGACCATATAACTGGCAGTATGCAGCGGACCCTGGATGAGACAGACCGTCGTCGTGCCATACAGCTTGCCTACAATAAAGCTCACAATATTACACCCACCGGCATATCTAAAACTATAGAAAAAGGTATGCGACCAGATCTGCCAGAAGAAGCCAAAACAGCCAAACTTAACCTAAATAAAATTCCAAAAGACGAGTACAAACATTTGATCAAAGACCTAACCGCTCAAATGGAACTAGCCTCCGCCAACCTAGAATTCGAAAAAGCCGCCGAACTCCGCGACATCATTACTGACATCAAGAGTAAGCTCTAAAAGATGGGTATAGGAACAGACTACCTGAGCGTTTACGGAGCCTGGGAAGTTTTCAGGAAAGGTAAAAAACCAACTACATCTATAGACAACTTCTTTTATTATTTGGAAGAAAACGTCACGGGCCTTTCGCGGGAAATCAGTGATAAAACATATAAACACGGTGATTACACAGCGGTTGTATTGCAAGAGAAGAAACGGCGGGATTTAGCGGTAGCCAGTGTGCGTGACAGGGTGGTACATAGGCTACTGTATGACTATCTAATAGATGTTTTTGATAAAAGCTTTGACCCGGATGTTTGGTCTTGCCGGACCGGCAAAAGCTTGCACAAGTGTTTAATAAGGACAGGCAAGTTACTGCGGAAGCACAGCGGTTCGTATATTTGGCGGGCTGATATAACTAAGTTTTTTGATAACGTCCAGCACGGTACGTTGCTAGAATGTCTGGCAAGGAAGATTAGTAAAGATGACCAGGCAATGTGGCTATCTACAGAGGTGATTTCGAGTTATAATATTAAGCCAGCCAGCCAGCCAGCCACGGTATTCCTATTGGCAACCTGACCAGCCAGATATTTTCCAACATCTATTTGAACGAATTCGACAGATTTGTTCGCCACCAGCTGAAGCCGCAAGCATACTTAAGATGCGGGGATGATTTTGTACTTTTTTGGGCAACTCGTTGGCAGGCGCATGCTGCAAAAGAGGTAAGCCTGAGATTTCTGGCCGACGAACTGGGGCTAGTGGTCAACCCCAAAAATGATGTGATAGTGAAGGCAAGTAGTGGCCTCAAGTTTTTAGGCCACGCCATCACCAGCAATTTTGCGGTCGTCGATAGGCACACTACCAAAAACGTACTCAGTAAGGTGGATTGGCATAACGCGGCTAGTTACAGGTCACTTTATCTTGTAAAAACCGTCAAAAATAGTCTTGATTGGACATTGTTAGAAAAATATGTTTACATATAGAATATTTTTGATATAATGGACCTGAAAGAACGTAAGGAGTTAAGCAACATGCCGTTAACTAGTTTTGCAGAATTTCCTGGACAATATCCAGCTCAGTCTGAGCTCGCTTTTCTTCGTGGTAACCTAGATGTGGATGAGGCTGCTGGCGTAGCCGATCGAGCTATGTACGAACTAGGCTTAGCTGGCCAGGATCGTGAAAAGAATCTCGAAGAGATCACTGCTGATTTTATGCAGTTAGCTCAACTTGGTTACGACGGTCGTTTGCATGTTTTGCCCAGCCAACACGTGACATTTGAATTTATACTGTCTACGGCTGAAGGTAGGCGCCCAGAAGGCGTATCCTCGATATATCGTTATTATAATCTATGGACGCCAGGCACAGAAGAAGAGTCATACACAGAGACAGAATTAAACGTTGGCCCATCAAGCCACGTGGCTCGCCTAGCGATTTATACCAGTCTTGAGACTGGTTGTGACCCAGTACTACATCACCTAAAAAAACCATTTGATAGCTATAAAACTAAAAAAGTCGATGTTAACCCAGATAACCTCCCCACTCAATTAGAGGAACTCGAAGCCGATAAAGTAGCTTTTAGCTCCCGACATAAAGGTTACGCACTTGATTCTATAGACCAAAAAGCATTTGCGATGCAGGTATTAATGGATCGTATTAGAGGTGTTGAACCTAAGAAGCAAATTTTGAGTAAAGGGTTTATGAGGGTTCCTAAACCAGGTCGCCGAACTGCGGGCGGCGCGTCGTACGTCGGCGAAGTGGACTTATGTGGCGGTCAGCTGCACCTGGGCACGTCGGTTGGTTGCGCGAGTCCGCTCGGTGGTGTCGGTGTCTCGGCGGGACTAAAATCTTAAGCTTCAGACTTTTAGTTTTCTTTGTTTCTTCTTTTTGTTAAATTGTAGTAGTCCGTTTGTATTGTTGTGGTGGCGGAGTTTGGTACGTTTTTGTATTGCAAACTTTTGCCAACAATCAAAAAAGGAACAATTTGCCCCGCGTGCGTTTGGTGTATATTGACCGGAAGTTTCAGCTGCTTGCGAGCGTGCTGAAACATGAGGCATCAAAGAACAATCTATGGACGGCGACTCGTACGTCGGCAACGTGAACTCCAATGACGGTCAGCTGAATCTGAACAGGTCGAATGGTAACGCGAATCCGAACTATGGTGTCGGTGTCTCGACGAGGCAAATGTTCTACTGTTCACATATGTCAAGGACGTACCTTGACATGTTTTATTGGACGGATTTGCGCCAGCCGCCTAACATGCGGCCAATTTCTGTAGTGTTGGCTTGCAGTTGGTGCAGCGTGGTTTCGTTGGCTAGCTTTTGGGTAAGTAATATTCTCAGTTGAAATTGGATGATTTCTGCCCGGGCAGAGGCTTTGATGAGATACACGCCTTTATGTGCCTTTGGCGCGTGCTTAGCCATGATGCACAATTCTAGTAACTGCAATATACAGTCCTCTAATCTTCTGCCAATAGTCTGCTGCTTCAGCGCCGGTAATTTCTCGGTTATTATACTAACCTTTTCATAAAGTTCCTGGGTACGGTTTATGACGGGCAATTCCTGCATACCCTAAAGTATATACGGAAAAATCACGGTTGTTTGATATTAAACGATGTTCTAAAGTGTAACCCGCATCCTTAACAGACACAATTACAGACACAAAACTATTCCTATTTTACGCTATAGCGTAAAATAGGAATAGTTTTGTTCATCATTTCATCATTTATTGAGGATTAAAAATTGGGGCATATTATGATAAGGTATCTTAATAGATGTTTTTTCTATGACCCATTTTGGTCACATTAACGATTTTTATTGTGTCTTCTATAACATACAAAATTCTATAGTTGCCTTGCCGAGCACGATATTCGTCGCAGCCAGATAGTTTTTTGGACTAAATAGGTCTAGGGTTATCACCAAGGAGTTTAACTTTCTGCATAATCCTTCGTACGTCTTGTTTTGGAAGTTTTGGTAAATCTTTACGGATCACACTAGGCAAGAGCCAAATTCTATATTGCGCCACTCTTTTGCAATTCCTTTAGTGCGTCTTCGTAGGCGAGGGGTTGCTCTTTTTTAGCCAGACGGTCTCTTATAGTGGTAATATCGGCCAAATATTCGGCCAATTGTGCTTGCAGGGCATCGTTAATTAGAGCGGAAACAGACTGCTGGGTCTCTACCGCACGCAACCGCATGGTTTTATACAGGGTACTATCAAGATAAAGAGTAGTTTTGGTAGTCATAGCACCATCATACCGTTATGCCATCATACTGTCAATATTGAAATCTGTAGATTATGAAAATCTAACCTGGCAATAGACGAGGGATTTATATTTTTTCGGTGGCATTTATTCAGCTCTGTTATACTACTAGAACACATGGCAAAACTATCTAAGGATGATGTATTAAAGTTGGCTCGGTTGGCTCGGTTGCGCTTAAGCGACCGCGAGGTAGATCGGTTCAGGCAGGAAATAGAGGCTATATTGGGTTACGTTGAACAACTCGGGTCGGTAGATTTAACAGACCTCGAACCGACCAATCAGGTGACGGGATTGACTAATGTGATGAGACCAGATGTAATTCGAAACTACGGAGTGACACCCAAGGAACTTTTGAAAAACGCGCCGGCAACCAAGGACGGTCATATCAAAGTCAGAAGGATGCTGACTTGAGCCAGTGGCAATCAATTACTAAACTAGCTAATGACGTTCAATCTGGTAAGACTAGCGCGAGTGCCTTGGTTGACCAGGCACTCCAGACAATTGAGGACAAAAAAGAGTTTAACGCGGTAATTGTGTCGATTACCGAGCGGGCAAGAGAGCGCGCCAAAAATATTGATAATCGGGTAGCGAAGGGCGAAAAAATCGGTAGACTGGCCGGCGTCCCATTCATTGCCAAAGATAACTTTTTGACATTTGGTTCGGAAACTACGGCTGCTAGCAACATACTAAAGGGTTTTGAGGCTCCTTATCAGTCAACCGCTATTGAAAAACTGGAGGCGGAGGGGGCAATCTGCGTTGCCAAGGCTAATCTGGACGCTTTTGCTCACGGCTCGTCGACCGAAAACAGTGATTTTATGACGACCAAAAACCCGCATGATCCCATGCGTGTGCCCGGCGGATCCTCTGGCGGTTCGGCGGCGGCCGTTATTTTAGACATGGCGCCATTCGCCCTGGGCACGGACACCGGTGGTTCTATCCGTTTGCCAGCGTCCTTTTGTGGTGCCGTTGGCTATAAGCCAACCTACGGTTTGGTTTCACGTAGCGGCGTTGTGGCTATGGCGAGTAGCACGGACGTGATTGGGCCATTGACTCGGACGGTAGAGGATGCGGCTCTGGTTTTGGATGTCATGGCCGGTAAAGATGAACTGGATTCAACCACGATTGATCGTGATCCGACCAGTTACCAAACATCTACTACAAACTATAAATTGGCTAATGCCAAAATCGGTGTTATTCGTGAATATATGGCCGAGGGGCTAGATCCTGGCGTAAAAAAACAAATTGAAAACGTTATTGAAAAAATGAAAGCTGCCGGAGCGGCCGTGAGTGAAATCAGTCTGCCATCACTGCCACTGGCGTTAGCCTGTTATTACATAATCATGCCGGCAGAAGTTAGCAGTAACTTGTCGCGCTATGATGGCCAGCGTTATGGCTATAGTACCAAAAAAGGAAAATCACTAGAGGAAAGCTACAATTGGTCACGTAGCGAAGGCTTTGGGAATGAGGCCAAGCGACGGATTATGATTGGCACATATGTATTGTCGAGCGGTTATTATGACGCGTATTATAAAACAGCTCAAAAGCTACGAACCAAACTTATAAACGAGTTCAACGACGCTTTCAAACAGTACGATTTTTTAGTTGGCCCAACGGCTCCAATGACAGCATTCGAGATAGGAGCTCATTCCGCTGATCCGTTGCAGATGTATTTGACAGATATTATGACTGTCGCGGCAAATCTAGTCGGCATACCGGCAATTAGTCTTCCGGCTAGAGCAATTAATAATATGCCAGTTGGTTTGCAGTTAATGGCCGCGCAACACAAAGACAGAATTTTGCTCAATTGCGCGCACAATATTCGGGAGATTTTGAAATGAGTATTGAATCGATAGTCGGTCTCACTACCGGTGTCATTGTGGCGATTACTGCGGGCATTATATTTGCTGTTAAGCGACCAAAAAAACTAAAAGTTGATCGTTTTATAGCGAGCTGGCGGGAGTTGCAAGGTTTTTGTCGCGACAAAAAAACCTGGTCAATAGCAATTACCGAAGCGGACAGACTGCTTGACGAGGCTCTAAAAAAACGCAAGCAAAAGGGCAAAACAATGGGCGAGCGCATGGTATCGGCACAACGAATCATTACAGATAATGATGGTATGTGGTTTGCGCACAACCTTGCCAAAAAGATTGCCACGCAAGCTAAGATTAAGCTAAAGGAGACTGATGTGAAAGAAGCTCTAGTTGGTTTTCGGCAGGCTTTGCGGGATCTAGGTGCACTGCCGACTAATAATGAGGCGAACAATGACAATCCTTAAGCAAATCCTAAATTGTTCGGAATGTGTTGTGAATTGTTTTAGGATTGTTTTTTTTAGGCCCAGGCAAAGGAGTTGCTTATGATTTCGGACAAAGAACGCAGGCAATACATTTCCACAATTGGTATTGAGTGTCATGTTCAGCTCAAAACTCGGACCAAATTGTTCTCTGCCGTCGGTAATGATGCCCGCGAAGCACCCCCCAACACACTTATAAGTCACATTTGTCTAGGAATGCCGGGCGCATTGCCGGTTTTGAACGAATATGCGGTGGAATTGGCGATGAAAGCGGCGTTCGCGCTTGGAGTTCCCCCGCAAAAATTCAGCAAGTTTGATCGCAAACATTACTTCTATCCGGATCTACCGAAAGGTTATCAAATAACGCAGTTTGACCAACCAATTATCATTGGCGGTTATGTCGATATTCGGGTTAATGACAAGCCGAAACGAATAAACCTAACGCGCGCGCATTTGGAGGAGGATGCTGGTAAAAGCACGCATCCTGTGGGCAAAGATTATAGCTTGGTAGACCTCAATCGTGCCGGTACGCCTTTGCTCGAAATCGTGTCTGAACCGGAGATGCACACCGCCGAAGAAGCCAAGGCGTATGCCAAGCAACTATATTTGCTAATGAGATACGCCGAAGTTTCGGAGGCTAATTTGTTTTATGGCAATATGAGGTTTGATGTGAATGTAAGTGTCAGCAAAGACTCTGACAAATTAGGCACTCGAAGCGAGACAAAAAATCTGAATTCCTTTAAGAGTGTAGAAAAGGCAGTGGAATATGAAATCAATCGTCAGATTGAGCTTCTGGAAAAGGGCGGGCAGATCGTGCAGGAAACGCGCGGTTGGGACGATGCCAAACAAAAAACCTTTAGCCAGCGTAGCAAGGAAGACGCGCATGATTATCGATATTTCCCAGACCCCGATATCCCGCCTATCATCTTGAGTGATACAGCAATAGAGACCATTAAATCAACAATGCCGACATTGCCGGATGAGTTGCGAAAGCGGCTGGATGACTTACAACTAGACGTATCGGCAATCGAGACGTTGGTTGAGGAAATTCCTGCCGGTAAGCTGATTTTGGAATTACTCGAGAGCAAGGCAACCGCATCGTATATCAAACGGATTGCCAATTGGTTGGTAACGGATGTACAGGCACTTCAGATTAATAGTTGGGATAATTTGTGTCTTGATCCGGAGAATTTGCTTAAGTTGGCTAAAATGGTGGATGAAAATCAAGTCAGTTCCACTGGTGCAAAAGCTATACTGCTGGAGATGGTAACCAAGGGGGGTGATCCGGCGGACATTGCGGTGGCAAAAAACGTTTTGCAAAATTCTGACGAATCCGAAATCGCCAAAATCGTAAAACGGGTGTTGCAGGATAATCCCAAAGCTGCGAATGATGTGGCAAATGGCGAACTCAAAGCCATAGGTTTCCTGGTAGGTCAGACCATGCGGTTTAGCAAAGGCAAAGCAAATCCAGAACTAGCCCAAAAACTAATCAAACAACAGCTAGGGTTGTAGGGTTGTATCTTCCGTAGAGGTTGTTCGGGATAGTGTTCCCTGAAATCTGACGGCATGCCTGCCAAGTAATTGCAGAATAGTTTCTGGTGTTTCTTTGTCGAATTGCTCTATATTTGCTCGACCTCGACAAACAAACGAATTTCCAAAGACATTTTTATCCAAATCCACCAATTTTTTAATAGCATCGAAATATTTTCCTAAAACAATGGCGGAAATTTCTTTGAAACGATCCAAATCCAGATCAGCACCTCTTGCTACACATTCATTAAAAAATTCACATGACTTTAATACAAAATTTTCATATTCATTCGATACGTTGGATACGTCTGCCATGCGAACGATCTCTTCCTCGATTGAATTGCAAGTGGCATCAACATGGGTAGCAATAATGCATTTTTTGACCTGTCCAATTTGATCTTCGTCTATCCCAAGTGATCGTAAGAGCTGTCCGGAAATTTCGGCTTGAAATGCTTCTTTGGTCTCCCACTTTTCATCCATCTCATCGAGAATATCGTAATTAAATGCTGGATCGTGACCCAATATAGCTAAAGCTACAACCAGTCTATTGGGATCATGTCCGGCGAATTCGGCTACATCACATAGACGCATAGCTTCTGAAAAACCTTCCGCGACATGTTCATATAAATTATGATAATCAGATTCTGGCCAATAAAATGGCTCAACCATCCCCAGGAATAGTTGAATGGTGCCTTGATCATCCGCTGAAAGAATTGAAAAATCAAATTTTTCGGACATGATGCTTGATTATACTCGGAATTCATGGTATTGCAATAAATAATTAATCCTCCAAATCAGGAGCTCATGATACAATCTAAGTGATGACACATCCAAAAGTTCGAAAGGCAGTTATCGCGGCGGCGGGATTTGGTACGCGTTTTTTACCACAAACCAAAGCTATGCCCAAAGAAATGCTGCCACTAATAGATAAACCAATCATCCAGTACATAGTCGAGGAATTGGTCAGTGCTGGGATAGAAAATATTGTAATCGTAACTGGATATCACAAGAGATCTATAGAAGATCATTTTGATCAATTAAGTGCTGATTTGCGAGCAAATTTGGAGCAGGCTAACAAACTGGAGCTTCTAGAGGAAACCAACAAAATTTCTGATCTTGCGAATTTTGCATATATACGTCAAAAGGGTCCCTATGGCAATGCTACGCCCCTAATGAATGCCGAACATCTTATCGGTGACGAGCCGTTTATATTTTCATTTGCTGATGATTTTGTGGTAGCCAGTCCCAGCAGGTTCAAGCAAATGATTGACCTGTATAATATTAGGGGCGGGACGATACTTTCCTGTATCAAGGCAACCAAGCCTGAGGACTATAATCGTTACGCGTTCGTCGGTGGTGATCCTCTGACAGACAAGGTTGTAGATGTAAAATCTATTAAAGAAAAGCCTGGTACGGCTGCAAACGCACCGTCTGATCTTGCAAGTGTCAGTGGTTATATCCTGGACCCCAAGCTATTCGATTATTTACGACTGGCCCGCGCGCAATTACAAGACGGGGAGGAGTTTATCATGCAACCATCGATACAAAAGATGGTTGAAGATGGACACAAAGTTTATGGTTGTGAAATCAAAAACGGCAAGTACCATGACACCGGAAATAAGCTTGAATATCTCAAGACTGTAGTAGACTTCGCACTGGCAAATGATAGCATTAAAGATGAATTTAGCGACTATCTACGTGAAGTGGTACAATAATCTTATATGGGAAACGCTCAAGATATTCTGGTAATAATATTGGCTTCAGCACTTGCTGTTTTGCTTGTGCTGGCTATCGTGGTGGCTGTTAAGACAATTCAGATACTCAATCATCTCCGACGTATTACAGAAACTGCCGAAAAAATAGCTACCACGGCTGAGTCGGTGGGCGAATTGTTCAGATTTACGGCCGGTCCGGTTGCTATCGGCAAACTTTTATCAAATGTCGTTGATACTGTTATGAAGCATCGTAATAAGTCCACTAAACAAAGGGGGAATGATGAGTAAAAAGAGTAAATTCGCACTAGGAACACTCTTAGCTGCTGGGGCGGGATACGTTATTGGCCTGCTAACAGCACCAAAAAGTGGGCGAGAGACACGAACGGATATCCTACGTGCTTCACGTCAAGCTAAAGTAGAAGCAGAGCGTAAACTCAAAGAAGCACATAGTGAATTTTCCAAACTCATTGACGAAGCAACGGTTGTCGCCCAAAATTCAAAAGGTAAAGTAAGTGATGAGTTTGCAAAAGCACGAATTCAAGCAGATCAAGTTAAGCAAAAAACCAAAGAATTGTTATCCGCTATACATGAAGGTGAAGCCGAGGATTCCGATTTACAAGGTGCCATAACAGATATCAAAAAAGCCACGAATCATTTGAAAAAATTTGTTACCAGGCAGAGTTAAATTGGCAAAAGTCGGCTTGCTGGCAGCTGCAGATTTCGTTCATCTGCACAACCATACTCAGTATAGCTTGCTGGATGGTTTGACTCGCGTTCCAGAGCTGATGGACTATGTTAATGAACTTGGAATGGCGGCGGTGGCTATGACAGATCATGGAACGTTATCTGGGGCTATTGAGTTTTATCAGGAAGCAATCAATCACGAGATACGACCATTGATAGGGCTGGAGACTTACGTCGCCGCAAGAAAACATACAGATAAAGATCCCGCCAAAGATAAGAATCGATATCATTTGATATTGCTGGCAATTAGCAATCAAGGCTATCAAAATCTCATGAAACTCAGCACAATAGCCAATCTGGACGGATTCTATTATTATCCACGGGTAGATCATGATTTACTAGAGCAATACAATGAGGGATTAGTAGTCCTGAGTGCTTGTATGGGTGGAGAAATTGGAGACGCGCTCAAACAAAATCAGTATGCCAAGGCTCGGGATATAGCACAGTGGTATAAGGGGGTGTTCGGGGATCGATATTATTTAGAAGTTCAGGATCACGGGCATCCAAATAACCCTATGTCTAATCCTGAGCAGCAAATGGTCAACGAACAGGTATTGAAGCTTGCTAAAGAACTGGATATTCCAGCCGTAGTTACTTGTGACGCGCATTATATTAGGCATGAAGATCAAGATGCTCACGAGATTTTATTATGCGTTGGAACGGGCTCATTCCTTTCTGACGAGAAGCGAATGTCACTCAAAGAATTTCCTCTACACGTTACTTCGCCTATGGAAATAATTGAACGTTGGGGTAATGATTATCCTGAATTAATTACCAATACCCGCGATATCGCCAACCGAAGCAATCTGGAAATTAACCTTGGGAATATATTAATTCCAAAGTTCAGTGTCGCAAAGGGGAAGACTGAAAAATCACTTTTGGACGAGCTAACTTACGCTGGACTTGTTCGCCGTTATAGCCCGCTTGCTAGTTCAGTTGGTTCAGTTACCGAGTGCAAAAAACATCTGGATAAATCCATAGTAGATCGGGCCGAATATGAACTTGGCGTGATTGATCGGATGGGATTTAATGGTTATTTCTTGATCGTGCAGGACTTTATCAATTGGGGCAAGGACCATGGAATCGTATTTGGCCCAGGACGAGGTAGTGGTGCTGGTTCAATCGTCGCTTACGCATTGAGGATTACGGAGCTAGATCCCATGGCCTACGATCTTTTGTTTGAACGATTTCTTAATCCAGACCGAATTAGTATGCCAGATTTCGATATTGATATTCAGGACACTCGACGCGAAGAAGTTATTCAGTACTGCGTGGCAAAATACGGCGCGGACAGAGTAGCGAACATTGTCACATTTGGACGGATGTTCGCACGGAATGCTGTTCGTGATGTGGCTAGAGTAATGCAGATCCCATACGCAGAGGCTGATCGGTTGGCAAAGATGATACCAGCTCCCATACAGGGTCGGCATATACCATTAGTGGTATCGTTGAGACAACATTCGGAACTAAAAATTGAATACGAGACTAATAAAACGTCCAAAATGGTGTTGGACCAAGCTGTAAGGCTGGAGGGTACAATACGTAGTCATGGTGTACATGCGGCAGGAGTTGTTATAGCTCCGGATGACATTGTCAAATTCGCGCCTTTAGAAATGGCACAAAAAGGCGTAATTACAACCCAGTATTCTATGGGTCCAATCGAAGAACTAGGCTTACTGAAAATGGATTTCCTAGGTTTATCGAACCTGACCACAATCAAAAATACCTTAAGAATTGTAAAAAAAGTCTATAACGAAGACATCGATATTAATCTGATTCCTATGCAGGACGCGGAAACATTCGCATTACTGCAACGTGGTGATACTACGGGAGTGTTTCAATTAGAATCTGCCGGTATGAAGCGATATCTTAAACAACTCAAACCAACACTTTTTGAGGATATTGTAGCTATGGTTGCTTTGTATCGACCTGGTCCGATGCAATGGATTGATGATTTTATTGCTCGCAAGCACGGTGAAAAAACGATTACTTATTTACATCCTTCCATGCAATCATCTCTTGAAACTACTTACGGCGTGATTGTTTATCAAGAACAGGTGATGCAAATCAGTAAAGAGCTTTGTGGGTTTACGGGTGGGCAGGCGGATACTTTGCGCAAAGCCATTGGCAAGAAAAACCCGGAGGTAATGAAGAAACTAAAATCTGAATTTATTGCAGGTGGAGTCAAAGTTTCTGGTGCGGACAAAGCCCTTATGGAAAAGTTGTGGACTCAGTTGGAGGATTTTGCCGCGTATTGTTTCAATAAAGCGCATGCGGCATGCTATGGGTTAATTGCTTATTGGACCGCATATCTAAAGGCTCATTATCCTGAAGCGTATATGGCATCTTTGATGACTAGTGATTATGATGATATCGATCGACTGGCAATTGAAATCACCGAATGCAAGCAGATGGGGATTGAAGTCTTACCACCAGACATAAACGAATCGTTTAATGAGTTTGCGGTTGTCCCTGGTCAGCCCAAAATTCGTTTTGGGCTTAGGGCAGTGAAAAATGTCGGGAGTAATGCCGTAGAGGAAATCCTACGTGCTCGCACAGAAGTACAAGGATTTAAAACGCTCGAGAATTTTTTGGGTGCGGTTAATATCAGAACGGTTAATCGTAAATCCTTAGAAAGCTTGATCAAAGCAGGAGCCTTTGATGCTTTTGGAGACCGATCGATTTTACTGGGTAATATTGAGCTTTTATTATCCTACGCCAATAAACTTCAAAAAGAAGCCTCCAGTGGTCAGACGGATATATTTGGCAGTTTGATTGAGTCTACCACTACAAAGCCACAACTCGTGCTCAACCAGACCGTAGAGTCAATTGGTCAGCACGAACAATTGTTATGGGAGCGTGAACTACTAGGATTGTACCTTAGTCAGCATCCTTTAACTTCATTTGAGGTTCTTTTGACCGAACAGACAATCGCACTTAATACGCTTACACCAGATCATCATGGCAAATCTGCTAGTATTGGTGGTGCTATTAGCGAAATTCGTCAGATTACTACAAAAAATGGACAAAAAATGGCGTTCGTAAAACTAATCGATCAAACTGGTGAAATTGAACTTGTGTTGTTCCCTAGTATATATCAACAAACAACTGGTATATGGGAACGGGATAGAGTTGTACTGATCAAGGGGAAGATAACCGCACAGGATAAAGACGGTAACCCGGGTGATCTGAAAGTTTTGGTCGATGACGCGCGTGAAGTCACTCATGAACAGGCTGCCGCGTATCAGACAACTGGCAAGAAAAAAGCAGATATTAAACCATCCAAACGGTCTAAATCATCTTCTAAGCAGGTTACAACGCCGGCTACGACTCCATCTAGGGTTTACGTACGACTCAAATCCAGCGCTAATCAAGAAAAATTATTGGCCATGAAACAGATTATAGATTCTCATCCAGGGGAGACTGAAGTTGTATTGGTGATCGGTGAAGAGCAACCACAAATTATTCGATTGCCTGGACGGATTTCAGCAGATTCCGCGCTGGCGGGTTTGAAGTCAATCATTGGAGATGATTACGTTCGACTGCAGTGATAGACTCGACCTGTCGCAAAACTCCTTCATCCCCAGACCAATTCATCTCGGCTGGTAGCGGTCTGTCTTCTCCTCGCCTGTCTTTCCGAACCTCCTGTCTTCCCGACAGGAAGGCCAGGCAGGACCTGTCCGTCATTCTGACAGACAGACGGGCGGACAGGTCGATGTAGCTATGGCTACCCCTCCTTCAGCCAAACCACTTCCAACTCGAGCTGATTTAGCCTGAGAACGGACGATTTTGCGTAAGTCGAGTAAACCCTTAAGCGAACCTCGTCGTTCGA
>CAYGIR010000010.1:0-18392 GCA_964349985.1 uncultured Candidatus Saccharibacteria bacterium | reverse complement strand
AGCTTGAACGCATACTTGCACCTAATAGAAAGTATTCAAAGCTGCTTAAAGACTATGCCTCATTCGTTATCCGTATAGATTTGTTACGTGCAAAACTTGAATATAAAAAAGACCAGCATCGGCGGTCGGTCGAAACCTTAGGCTTATCTGGTCGTGGTGATCCAAGTACGATTATACAGAATAATAGAAAAAAAATCAATCATGAAGTTGAGAGAAATCAAAAGAAGAACCCCCGCAAAGACGAAACTTTACAGGGGAAATCTTCCATTCGTGATAAAAAGATTATAGTACAACCTAATAACAAAAACCAGCCAAGGCGGTCGGTCGAAACCTTAGGCCTGCCTAAGCATGGTGATACACTAAAAGGATAGCAAAATATGAATAAGAAGTCAATCCCCAACCCAGGTCAGATAGTAGTAAGTTGAAGGAGCATTTGTAATGGAGCAAAAACTAAAACATAAGCTAGGAGCCGAAAGAGCTATATATCCTTTGGTAAATTATACACTGGGAGAAAAAGAAATGTACAATAGTCAAGTGCTTTTTGTTGATGTCCTTATCAACAAAGATTCAACAGCTAATATGGCTAGAGGTGTGCAATAATGGCGGATGATATTGCTATTAAGGTTGATGGCGTCAGCAAGTCATTTAAGCTGCCACATGAGAAAAATAATTCCATAAAAGGTATCTTTGTAAATGCCTTCAGGCACAGCCGTACATACGAAAAGCAAAAAGTACTAAAGGATATTTCATTCGAAATCAAAAAGGGCGAGTTCTTTGGCATAGTCGGTCGTAACGGCAGTGGTAAAAGCACGTTATTGAAACTCCTAGCAGGCATATATAGCCCAGACAAAGGTGCTATAACCATCAATGGCAAACTCACCCCATTTATAGAACTAGGCGTAGGATTTAACCCCGAACTAACCGGACGTGAAAACGTGTTCCTAAACGGCGCACTACTAGGCTTTAACCGCAAGGAAATGAATGCTTTGTACGACGAAATCGTAGATTTTGCTGAACTTCACAAGTTTATGGATCAGAAACTTAAAAACTACTCATCCGGTATGCAAGTTAGGCTGGCGTTTTCAATTGCTATCCGTGCCAACACAGATATATTGGTGCTTGACGAAGTGCTCGCAGTTGGCGACGCTAATTTCCAAAAAAAATGCTTCGATTATTTCCGTAAGCTGAAGCGTGATAAAAAGACAGTTATATTGGTTTCTCACGATATGGATTCTGTTCGCAAATTTAGTGATCGTGCCATGTTGCTTGAAAAAAGTGAGATAGTTCTTATAGCTTCAGCAGACAAGGTTAGCGACGAATACACCAAACAGAACATTGAAAAAGCAGAAGCAATGGAAAAAGCAAACGCAACCGATGCACCAAAAGACAAGCAGACCGAGATTCCGACTAAAAAAACTGCCTATGTAAAGTCTGTAAAACTTTCGAATAAGGAAGGCCGGCCAATTAAAAGTTTTGTCGGCGACCAGCCAATGAGAATCCGAGTCGAGTATGTCGTTAACAAACCGGTCGAAGAACTTAACATTGGTTTGGGCCTCCACTCAGAAGCCAGTGGCTATGTTTTTAGCTATAACACGCAGATGGACAGCTACGACATGAAGCGCAAAGCCGGAGTCATCACCCTGAATATTGATAACCTTCCGCTACTTAACGGTAATTATTACTTTAATGTTGTCTGTTTTGGCTTTGATGAATTCATTCCGTACGATCTACAAACCCAAATAGTCACCTTCGAAGTGCGTAACCCCGGCCCAGAGAAACGATATCGTGGCATAGTAAATCTTAAACACGAATGGATTTCGTAAGGTATAAAACTATGGAACGAATTAATATCACTAAGACTTTTTTGCCCCCCAAGGACGAGTACGACGCATATCTAGCGAGAATCTGGGGAAGTGGGCAACTAACCAACCAAGGTCCTTTACTGAAAGAGCTTGAGGCCAAACTCGAAGACTACCTCGCGGTTGATAATTTTCATTTCGTAACTAACGGTACAGTTGCTTTGCAGATTGCTTTGCGTGCTCTCGATATCACCGAGGGTGAAGTAATCACCACCCCGTTTTCGTACGTTGCTACCACTTCTTCAATATTATGGGAACGCTGCACGCCGGTTTTTGTAGACATCGAACCGGACACCTTTTGCATAGACGCTCATAAGATTGAAGCCGCTATTACAGAGAAAACAAAGGCCATTATGGCTGTTCATGTTTTTGGCTATCCCTGTGATGTGGAGTTGATCGAGAAGATTGCCAATAAGCACAACTTGAAAGTTATTTATGACGCCGCCCATGCGTTTGGCGTTACCTACAAAGGTAAGTCACTTCTGGACTATGGGGATGTTTCTACCTGTAGTTTCCATTCAACAAAACTTTTCCACACAATTGAAGGCGGTTGTGTGATTGCGGGGGATAAAGCCGTCAGCGACAAACTCGAGCTAATCAAAAGATTCGGTCATCATGGTGAGGACCACTTCATGCTTGGCATAAACGCTAAAGCATCAGAGTTTCAGGCAGCTATGGGACTGAGTAATTTACCACATCTTCCAGAAATCATCGACGTTCGCAAAGCTTTAGCGGAGCAATATGACCGATTATTGGGAGGATCGCTGCAACGTCCAAAACCAAATGAAGATGTTGTCTATAACTACGCCTACTACCCAGTGGTTTTTGAAAGTGAAGAGCAACTACTCGGTGCCATGCAAAAACTCGAAACTATAAACGTTTTTCCGCGCCGCTACTTCTACCCGTCGCTAAACACAGTGTCATATCTTGAATCTACCCAGAGCTGTCCAATTTCTGAAGATATCGCTAAACGTATTCTCTGCTTGCCGTTATATGTTGGGTTGGATGAGGACTCTGTTAGTAAGATTTGTAAAATCATACGGAAATGAAAAAAGTAGTAATAGTTTTCTCTGGGTTTAATCTTCGAGCGGTGATTGCATTCTTAAGAACACTCGAGGAAAACGATGTAGCTTATGGAATAATCGCCAAGTCCGATAAGGATGAAATCTTTCGCACAACTTATTCAACTCGCGTACTTGCAATCCGTAAGCAAATGGCTCTAAATCTTGTAGACATGATTGCGAGTATATATAGCCTTCAGAGTCAGCTGGGAGCAGAAGAATATGTTATCGCCCCATCAACCGAGGCGCTTAATCGATTTTTACTGGACAACAGAGACGAATTTGAAGAATTAGGCTGTGAAATACCACTTGTCAGCCAGGACATGTATGAACAAATCTCAGATAAACTATCTTTCACTAAGCTGTGCGAAAAAAATAACATCTTAACACCACGAGAATATGAAAATATTGCAGATGCAAAATCTCCTTTCGTAGCCAAACCAAAAACGTATTATTCAAAAGGGGGCGAAGTACAGGCCCCGATTCTTATCTTCGATCAGGATCAAAAAGAAACATTTACAAAAAATCGCGAATCAGAAGATTTTTATTATCAAGAATTTATCGACGGTAAAAGCTACTACTTGCTCTACTACTTCTATGAAGGTGGTACAGTGGCGCGATTTTCGCAAATAAACTATATGCAACAACCGGAAGGTAAATCAATTATTGGTGCCGAGTCCTCCAACTTCCATGAAACTGATGAATCTGATAAATACGAAAAATTGTTTCGTTCCATACGATTTAGGGGATTGGTCATGTGTGAGGTTAAATGTCAAAATGGGAAAAACTATATGATAGAAGCAAACCCAAGATTTTGGGGGCCATCTCAGCTATTCGTAGATGCTGGAGTGAATCTGTTTGAATCATTTTTGTATGACTGGGGTTTAATTAACGAAGTTAGTAGTTCGGCTAGTGCTCAAAAACCAACAAAATACTTCTGGTATGGCGGCATTAAATCATTAGGCATAAGTGACGACGAAATAACATTTCATGCTTATGACAAAGTACAATACA
Organism: uncultured Candidatus Saccharibacteria bacterium; assembly: GCA_964349985.1. Taxonomy (GTDB): domain Bacteria; phylum Patescibacteriota; class Saccharimonadia; order Saccharimonadales; family CAYGIR01; genus CAYGIR01. The sequence goes on along the minus strand of CAYGIR010000010.1, from coordinate 14,458 downwards.
AAGAGTCTTTATCTGAATGGATGTCACGCGACGTTTATAATAGAAGTGATACTAGAGATTTATATGAACTGGAACTAGGGAAAAATACATGAGCATAAAAGACGAGCTAATAAACTATTATTCAAAACAGAGTAAGCATTCAAACTATCAGGTATTACCATCAAGTCTAAAACCAATACTCAATAGCAAAGAAGTTGATACAAGAACCCGTTTCGAAGCGGAGAGACTAGAGTACATACTGAGTAAAATAGACGTCCAGGACAAGTCTGTGCTAGACATCGGCGGCAACACCGGATTTTTCATATTTGAGCTGATTGATGCCGGAGCCAAGATCGCACAATTATACGAAGGCAACAAAGAACATGCAGATTTTGTAAAGCTAGCAGCCAAGGCACTTAACCTAACTAATGTAGATGTTATAAATGGATATTTCTTGTTTGATGGTAGTCACCGTGAACACTATGACATTATTTTGCTATTGAATGTACTGCATCATTTAGGCGATGATTATGGGGATAAAAATCTATCTATGGAAGCTGTGAAGAAAAGCATAATAAACCAGCTCAATAGTCTCAGCCAACAAACTGATTTGCTGATTTTTCAACTTGGTTTCAATTGGCAAGGCAACCCAGCTAACGGTCTTTTTGAACACGGCACCAAAAGGGAAATGGTTGATTATATAAAAGACGGCATAAAGGGTTGTTGGGATATCGTTGCCATTGGTATTGCTGAAGGAGTTGATCAAAATGTTTGTTACCTAGATCTCAACGAAACTAATATTGAACGCAATGATAGTTTAGGCGAATTCCTAAACCGCCCACTCTTTATTTTAAAAAGCGTTAGGGAATAATCATGAGTAAGACTCCAAAAGTATCAATACTTTGCCTGACCTATAATCAAGAAAAATATCTGCGCCAAACTCTCGATAGTTTTATGATGCAAAAGACAGATTTTGAATTCGAGGTTTTGATAAATGATGATGCATCTACGGATGGCACAGTAAATATACTGAAAGAATATGAAAAAAAATACAAAGGAATAATAAAACTTCAGCTACAGAAAGAAAATCTTTACTCAAAAGGTCAACGCAATTTCATCGCCAGATTTTTGCTTCCAAAGGCAAAAGGACAATATATTGCTATTTGCGAAGGCGACGACTACTGGATTGATTCAGGTAAGCTACAAATTCAAGCAGACTTTATGGATCAGCACTCTGATTATGCTATTTGCTTCCACTCTGTGAAGGTTTTTTTTGAAAATCGCGAACAAAAAGATTTCATCTTTCCTGATGTTAAAGACGAAGCTTGGTATACCAAAAAAGAGTTGTTGAAAACGAACTATATTCCAACTAATGCTGTTATGTACAGACGGCAAAAATATGAAGAAATGCCAGCCGATATAGCCCCAGCTGACTGGTACTTGCATCTTTATCATGCACGATTCGGAAAGATTAAGTTTATGGACAAGCCAATGTCAGTTTATCGCAAGCATGCTGGAGGTATCTGGTGGAACTACGATCGTGATATAGATCAAATTTGGCTCAAGCACGGCATAGCACATATTGCCATGCAACATGCTCTGCTTAAATTGTTCAAGGGTGATCCTGAGTCTGTAGAAATTATTTTAGAAAATATTGATCGTTTGGTCGGCATTTTTATAGAGATTGACAAGAAATACGGAGAAACTTTAATTCAAAAGCTACTTGCTGAATTTCCGGAACATGGCGAGCGTTTTTTACTCTCAAAGAATCACGCGATTATTGATCAAGAAGCGGAGATTCGCAAGCTTTGGGCGGCAATCAATAAACAGAGTGAAATACTTAAGCATAAAGAAAATACTATAGAATCAACTAATCAAGAAATTCAATCCATTAAATCATCCAGAGCTTGGAGTCTAAGAAACAAGATTGCTAGGCTAATGGGTAGGCCCGTTATTTAATTATTTTTTGTTGGCCTCAAGTGAATATTTGAATTCGTACTTTTTGCGGAGCTTATCATGAGCAATTATGTATGCTGCTCTTTGTTTCAGGATATTGCGCATCAGGCTGCTAGGGTACAAACGTAACTTTTGCTTATTACTAAAATCCTTATCTCTAATGATAAAAATAAAATCTCTTACGGTGTCTGCAACTACGCGCTTAATGTGATATCTCTTGCGTGCAGAAGGCAAGATGCCGATGGTTTCGTAAATTCCAAGATTTTCATCAAATTTCCTGTAAAAATAATCCCTTAACTTATATTCGTTTGAATGAAATACTGCACCTAGCGGGGCATATGCTTTAAGATAATTATTCTCTAGAACATCTGAGCCCAGCAACTGGTCTTCCGCATACCGAACATCGCGGTAGGGAATTTTATTGAGTAGATAATCTTTTCTAATCGCGGAATTAACGTCCGAAAAAAATGTAAGGTAAGGTTCCGCGATTTTATCTGTTATCAATGATCTTTTTCTTTGAAGTACTATTGAGTGATCTGCTCCCAGAGCATTAAAGACTCCGCTTACTTCTCTTTTAGTTGTAGCGTCGGCAAATGGCCGCGGAATCTGCCTGCCGTAGACGCAGAATACCGCGTCACTAATCAAAAAAGGCTCAAGCATGTATTCAAGCCACCTGTTATTAGCAGGCACGGCGTCCTGTGAAAGATATACTACATATTCACCATGTGCCATAGTTGCCCCTAGGTTTCTGGTCTTGCCATGGCCAAATTCTGTGTTGGGGATTTGGTGCAAACGGACTTTCGGGAATTCCTTGATAATTTTGAGCGTTTTATCGGTTGAACCAGAATCAATTACTAAGACCTCATATTTAAACGGAAGAATTTGTTTGAAGACCATTTTAAGCAAATTTCTTAAATATGGTTCGCCGTTATAGGTGGGTATACAAACCGTTGCTTTAATCGCCAGTTTCATTTGTTTAGATATTCCCAAGTTTTTTTTATGCCTTGTTCTAGGCTAACAGCAGGTTTCATATTGAATTCTTGCTCAAATCGCGAAGTATCAAGTACAATTTTTTCTACAAAAGTTGCAGGGCTAGGCGCATTGTCGGTCGATACGTTTCTCTGAACAACTTTTTCAATCGTTTTGACAAGTTCAGACACAGAAACGCCCTGACCGCTACCGAGGTTATACAGTCCGTTTTGTGCATTCTCAAATGACTGGGCAATCATATGAGCTACGTCTTTAACATATATGTAGTCGCGAACCATTGAACCATCCCCCAGAATAGTTATTGGCTCGTCGTTGGCAATATGTTGGAGGAATATTGGAATTACACCTTGCTTGTGAGCCAGCGGTTGCCGTTCGCCGTATGGATTGGATATGCGGTACACCAAACTTGAAAGTCCAAACTTTTTCTCAAAATAGCGTAGATAATGTTCTATTGTCAGTTTGCCAATAGCATATGGTGAAATAGGTAATGGAGTTACGTCTTCGCTGACGGATCCCCCACTATTGAGACCATATATTGCACCACCCGTAGAAGCAAAAATAACTTTTTTGATAGCACCGTTTTCAGCACAGGACTGCATTAATTCTATGCTCATGCGAATGTTGGTGTCGACGTCTATTAACGGATCAGCGTCCGCTGTGATAGGAGTTGTGGTTGAAATCAGGTGAAAAATATAATCCATATCTTTCAGCGCAACATCTAGGTCGTTTCGGTTCAAGAAATCGCCGCTAAAAACTTCCACATCTGAGTTTTCGTTAAAGCGGGTTTCGCTATTGTCGTTAAAGCGGTCAAATGCGCGGACTTTATGACCTGACTCTATCAAAGAATCGACTAGATGGCTTCCTATAAAACCATTAGCTCCTAGCACTAAACATTTAGCCATTTTTGAGCTTCTTTTCTACTAAGCTTACAAAACGTTTACCAGACACGCCCCAATCTTTTTGCTTGATTGAGTCCGAGGCAGTTTTGGCGTATTCCTCCAATTTTGTTCTGCTGACAATATCCGATAGTCCGTTTGCTAGCGAAATGGGATTATCAGGAACGTATGAAATATATGAATTGTCAGAAACCAATCGGTTGTTTTCCCCATCATTGACTACAGGAATTGTGCCACATGCCAAAAGTTCCAGTGGCAAGAGCGACATATTGGTAAGTGATATGACCAATCCCGCAGCACAGCGGTTATAAAGTTTTGACAACTGATTCAATGGAAGAGTTTTGAGGTTATTGTACGGAAATGGAATGTCGTAATTTGACACGTCCCAACCGGCGAGATTTATTATGTATTCTGGATTTTTTTGATGAAATAGATCAAGTGCCATAATTCCAAGTTCAAATCCACGTCTTGCTGTTACGGGTCTGGCATAGAAAAAAACTTCTTTTCTAGGCTTAAGGTTTGTATGGCTGTACAGATTTTTCTCGGCTCCAAATTCAAAATGATCAGTCTCCATGCCATACTCTGAATGCAATTTTTTAGCCAACCAACCGCCAGCCGCAATGCCATAGAAATTAAAACGATAGGTATTTTCCGCAAGTATAGATTCAGAACCGGTCGCATAGAAATACGGTTCAAAATCTTGAACAAAATAGAATCTTTGGGCAGTGAGCTTACTATTGAAAACTGGATATGCTGTTTCCCAGCCTGTGGCAAAAACACCATCTGCTTGCTTCATTTCGTCTTTTAGCCATTCAATTGAGGCGGAAGTTTTTGGGTATGAACCTCTAAGAACTTGCTTAATTTCCGCAACTGTACGCTTATCAATAGTGCTATAAAGATAAATACGGCACGTGTGTCCCGCCTGTTCGAGGTATCTAATAAACCGAAACAGATTTTGATGTCCGCCACTTCCTTCACCGGGAGGCGACATAACCCAATTAAAAGTAAAACTGGTTTTGTTTACGGGCTTAGGAGGTTTGTTATTTTGGGTGGACGACCAGTCAGCCCTTAGAACGTCTTTATAATCAACTAGAAATTGAATCTTCTGTTTCTGTGGTTCGGGTTCTTTATTTGTCTGCATCTTTTGCAGAGACTTAATAAGCAGGGCATTAACCCCTTCATGCTTGGCGATTCTCGTGCCACTCAATAGTTTAGAACGTACTTTTCTTATCACCATATAACAAGGGATAATTATAACAGAGTATGCTCTAAATTACTGAACCGTTTGGAAATTGTTGTGTCGCCCATTGGCTCAAAACGGTTACGCTGTTTTGCCCGTTAAGCTCAACCAGTCGCTGCCACGAACTGATAGGTCTTTTCTGTCCATTCTCAAGATAGTAAATTGTTGGCTCGGAATTACTTTTTATAAACCTAGTAGCTGTTTTTTGAGACCCCGCACCACTAATCATAAATACGTTATAGGTTGGGGTTGATCCGGAAATTCCATACGGTCCCTCAGTTCCAGCGGAGATTGTCCAAAGTGTCTTATTATCTATAAAATAGGCATCACCATCTATCTTAAACCGCATTTGCAGATTGCCGACCGATGGATACAATGACAATAATTGGGGACTCTCATTCGTTATCTGTGATGTGACTAAGCCATAGTTTTCAAATGTTTGTGCGTCGGGTACGTATAATTTATCCTCGGCTTTAATGATATAAATTTTCCCTGTTGAGTCTTTTACCAGTGCGCCCGGAGCGAGTTTTTTGAGTCCATTTGTTATAGATGCCAATAGAGAGGGATGAATTGTAACAATGTCGCTGGAGTCGTAGCCTAGTTTTGTAAAAACGTCCATACTTGGAATCAATCTTTTCTTACCGTTGTCTATTACATATAAGTTCGTGCTTGAGGATGATTGGAATACGCTATATTCGGGTACGGAGGCCTGAGTGCTAATTCTATCAATTGTCCTATTCAAAGGAGTGGAAAATCCAGTAAAACCCCAGCCATTATCATTCTGGATACGATTTGCGTTGTTCATCAAAAATTTCTGTCCATCCGTCCGTTGCGCACGACAAGAAAGTGTTCCAATGACTGGCGTAGCGACTGCTTGAGATGCAGTGAACGAGAAGTTTTTCATTGTACCAAATCGCCAACAATTGTAGACGTCAAGAGACGGCAGGTAGTACCAGTTACCTTCCTGATACAGCCACAATTTTGAGTCTTCGCCTTTCAAAATGGCATCACCTACAATATAAGGTTGACCAAGCGTTAGCGATGAGAGCGTGAAATCGCTTAGTGCTGTAACTTGCCCAGATGGATTTAGCGAGGCTAGGGTTGAAGGGTCAAAAATACCACGCTTCCCACCAGCTAAAACTTTATAAACAAACAAGCTTGGGGCCTGTACAAAATTCGATAAATAATTTGGATCGGCATACATTCTGTACAGATTTCCAATCGGCATATAGCTAATATCAGATGTTTGGAATCCAAAATCCGCCAGTTGCTGCATGCTGGCGAACTGCGACCGTTTGCCTTTACTGATTAAATACAGTGCACCGCCATCTTCATCACTATCACTATTAGATTTGACAACTTGCGATAATGGATAAGAGGCGTTTGGAATGGCATTTACTTCTTCTTGGTGCAAATATCTTACGTCATTGAGGCTCAAGCCATACTGTTCGGCCAGTTCCATTGAACTGACAATATATTTCTTTGCACCGTCGGTGTAATACAGGTTTGGAGAAGTCAAACTGCGAATTAGCGGACCAATGCTGGGACCAAACCAGTCATTAAACATTATCCAAAAGTTTACTGTGCCGTATGCTCCACAGTCTGGATACAGCGTTTCATAGTAGCGTCCGCCATTTAACTTATAGGCTAGCGAGCCGGCGTTTGGTTGGTAAGGCGTATATGTATAAAGGCTTGACGTAGCTTGGGTTTGAACAAAAACATCAGAATAACCGCAGTTAGCGTCAGGATTGTAATATATTCGGCTACTACGGCCCGGTCGATACCTTGGGAAAGAATCCGGATCTTTGGCATATCTTTGGAACTGCCGAGCTCCGTAATAAACTTGCTTTGCAAAACCCGCAAAAGCCGGATCACACCAGACGGGTTGACTGGGAGGTGGGTCTGGGCAGGCAAAACCTGTAGCCCTCTCATATTGTTTGGGCAGTGGCCAATCATCCGTAACAAGCCCTTGTTCTTTTTGTAGTGTTACCAAAATAACCTGCGGATTAATACCGCAATTTACGGCTGTTTCGGCAATTATTTGTGAAGAACTTTTTGTACCTCCGACTAGCCCGCCCGGACAGTACTCATCACCTGAAATAGTCGCAAATGAAGTTACGTAATCTTTTAAGCACGTGTATGGAGGTTCATAACCACCATAAGCAGCGTGATTAGTGTCGCAGGTAGGTACTTTTGCATTTAGAAACGCTTGGATTTGGTCAGCATTATAGGTTTGGGAATTGTAGAAAATGGCATCGTCGATAATCCGGCCAGCCTGCCAACTATTGCTGGAAACAGCACCTACTTTTAAAGAAAGAGAAGAAATAATCAGCGTTGCTAGAAGTAGTAGCGGTAGTGTGATTATGGCTGGCTTTTTCAAGAAGTTCATATGTTTATTTTAAAGTTATTTGCCAAGGGTCTGAAGTGCCGCTAGCCGAATCAGACTTATAACTTATTTTAATCTCCCAATCTCCTGAGCTAGGAAATTGGTCACGGGCTATTAAAAATGCTCGACAGTCTGTTGTGCTGGAATTTTGGCTGGCAGAAACGGTTTTGGAAACGGTTTGATCACCATGTGTGGCTGTTAGAGTACAGCTGCCACCTTCTTCGCTAACGCCTGTAACGTATGCCACCGCTTCAATATTGTCACCAACCTGTTCAGCAAAAGTTATAAGAGGCTTAACGGTTTTTGGTCCGACGGGCGTGGGAGTTTTTTGCTGATCCTGCAGGATCCTATCTTTAGCAGAAGCAGGTACTTCTTTACTACTCTGAGCATCCATAGCTTTTAGAGTTTCATTAGGTTTTTCTGTAGTGTTAGTGACTGGCTTTGTACGCTGGTTCATAGCAAACACGACCAGCCCGCCAATTAAGCCAATACCCAGAAGAATTAGTATAAATTTCTTATTTTTTTGTATTTTTGCCATAATTATTAATTATAGCACAAGAACTATATAAAATCAACTGTGCCCAAAGTTTGCTATAATTAACAATGCTTATTCTTATATGTAAAGGTAATGTAAACACATGTCATTGAGACGAAAGCCTAATTTTCTTACTTTGCTTGTTGTGCTAGTTGGCACGGCTGGCGTGGCTGTTTATGTTATGTTTGGATTTTCATTAGAACCACCACCCGAGGGTTATAAAGTTAAGAGCAAGGACGTTCAAGTAATAAGCGACTCGGTAGATCAGGCTGTGAAAATGGACAACAAAGAGACTCATAAAGTTGTGGAGTCCAAAGCGGTTAAAACGGATTTTCAGTTCAATGCCATCGCGCCGCATTGGAAAGAAACAAATGTCAGCGAGGGCAACCGTAAACTTGAGCTACGTACATCACTAGATAACAAAACATGGAGCGCGTGGATAGGCATTGAGGCGGTTGGACCACTGCGAGATGATGATCCTCATCCCGAAAGAATGTTTGCCGAGACGCCTCTGTTAATTGATGGGCAATATTTCCAATACAGGATAACTCTAGATCGAGATTCATTGCAGGATGTTTCTCCAGAAATTTATGATCTGAAAATCAATCACATTGACTCCCGCAAGCCAAAAATTATGGTCGTCAAAGAAAAAATTAAAGACTTATTTGGAAATGACGAGGCCTATGCCGCCCAGCAGCACCCAAGGGTAATTAATCGTAGCGAATGGGGCAGTCCAGACCCTAACGGCGATCTTTTTAGAGGTACTGACAAGTACTGGCCAACAACATACAAGCCAGTCAAACAGGTATTTATCCATCACACAGTAACTTCCAACTATCAAGCCGATCCGTCCGTGGCAGTGCGTGCTATATGGGACTTTCACGCTAACACGCGTGGATGGGGCGACATTGGATACAACTACTTAGTTGATTATCAGGGTAATGTGTACCAGGGGCGTTTGGGTGGGGATAACGTTGTAGGTGGTCATGTACTGGGGTACAACAGTGGGTCTATAGGTGTGGCGTTACTTGGCTGTTTTGATTCAATCAGCGAAACTTGCACACAGCTTAACGGAGAGGTGGCCGCACCTCGTTCTCAAGTCCTAGACGGTCTAAGCTCATTGCTTTCTAATAAGGCGATTAGTTTTGAGATAGACCCATGGGGTAGCAATTTGTTTTGTGATATAAATAATCAAAATTGCTTGAACTTACCAACAATTACAGGCCATCGTGACGCAAATGATACGACCTGTCCAGGCAACCTGACAGTAGATAAACTTCAAGAAATAAGAGATGCAACAAAGACCAAGAATAACGAAGGCTGGACATACTCTGCTAAACAGCTGGATTTTGATGCCGTAGACCTTAGCAACACACAGTCCACGGATGTTACGGTTCGCTTCAAGAACACAGGAACAACTTCTTGGTCGAATACGCTAAACAAATTTACTCTATATACCATGGACGCACCAGAGAGAAATAGCATTTTTCAAGGTAGTGGTTGGCTGAGCAACTACCAGCCAGCAGTGCTAAACGAGGCCAGCGTGTCAACGGGCGGTATAGGTAGCTTTACTTTTAATATTAAGCGCCCAAATGTACCGCCAGACGATTATTTCGAAAGGTACACACTAATAACAGCAGATGGATCAACCCCAGGCACATACTTCTCATTACCAATTACATTTAGTTGTACTATTGGTAAAACAAGCAACCCACGTTCCAATGGAGTATTGATTAAAGAAGCGGCCTCTGACAAAGTTTACCTCATTGAGAATGGCGAGAAACGACATATAATAACTCCTTTGGCAGCATCAACTAATGGGTTAAGCCTAGCGCATGTTTATGAAGTTGGTTCGGTTGAAATAAGTGCATTGAATACAGGAGCACCAATAAATATAAAAGAAGGGACAATCCTTAAATCGAGTAACTCGCCAAGTGTTTATATAATTGATGAAACTACTTCAGGCTATGAGAGACGATTCATTCCTAGTGCTTCTGTTATGAGCACGTTTGGTTTGAAATTCGACCAAGTTCAAATTATTTCACAGGATTTATTAAGTGCTTATACGGCAGGCCCAACATTACAATCGTCTTCCTTGGTTCCAGACGGACGCCTAGTAAAGACAGCAGACGTGCCAACGGTCTTTTTGATAGAAAATGGCGAAAAACGACGCGTAACATCAATAGAAGTATTTAATAGTCATTATTATGCTTCGAACTACGTTGGTGTTATTAGTTCACAAAAGTTAGCCGATTCAGTACTGGGGAATAGCTTATATTTTCGTACTGGCACACTCGTTAAAACATCTAGTTCGGATAGTGTTTATGTAATAGATGTCGCAGGTACTACACTCCAAAAGCGTTTAATTACTAGCCCTGACGCGTTTAATGCATCAGGTTTTCGCTCAGAATTAATTAATACTATATCTCAGGAAGCTATGAGTATTTACTCTAATGCTAACGAGGTAGAGTGCTATAAATAGCCCTGTAGTAAGTGTTACAATATTAGTATGATAAATAGACTAGGCAGAATTATTTTATCCTTGGTTATGGCTTTGATGATTCAATCATTGCTGTCTACCCATGTTACTGTGAGTGCAGCTGGGTTGGTTAGACCCTCGGGGATGATTGTTCGGGATGAGGACGGTAAATATTATTATGTTTATTATTTACCAGGAACTAATTATTCTGACCCACGTCTGAAATACATTGGTCAAGCAGAAGTTTTGGATTATTACATGAGTCGCGGGCGCCGGGCTTACAACATAACTAACGCAGAAAAAGCAGGCTACACTGTCCATAATCATGTGCTTAATGTACCTTGCGGGGAAGCTGTGCGTGATAACGAAGGTAGGATTGCTTTCCTAGAACCTCTTGGCTGGCCGCCTGGTGCTCAAGATCAAGCAGATTCTATCTTTTCTTTTGCCGAAAACTTCGCCTACTATGTGCCTTACGTGAACTGGGACTACCCAGCACGAACTAATAGCCATCACCAGAACATACTTAAAGAATACGGCTACAATCAATTGCCAGCTATTTCTAGCTTGATAGAACCAAGCATTTATCCTTTTGGCATTCCTAACTGTGCGATCGTAAAACAAACAGGAACTAACGACTACTATAGAGTGTTCAGGCATCAGCAGCCCGATGCAACCGAGATTGAACGTAAAATGAAAATCCCTACACCAGAAATGCTTAATCTCTGGAAAAACTTTAACAGCTACGCTTACATAGATGTAGATATTACTTCGTTACCAAATGTGTCAAATGTCAAAATGCCACCAGGACTATTAGTAAGAACTGTCGATACTAGTAATGTTTATTTCACTGATGATGAGGGGAACAAAGTACTTATTCCAACTCTAGATAAATTCGTAGAACTTGGTTTTGCACTAAGCGATGTTACATATGTTCAACAATCGACACTGGACGCCTCTTCAACTAAAAATCTGTATTAAGTATCTCTGCTATTATGCTTAAGCGATTTATATATTCATTTATTGTTGTGGGTTTATTGGTATGTCTATTGCCTGCAACAAAGGGTTATGCCACTGCATGCCCTGGCGGTTCTCCTACTGTTACAAATACAAATGATTCAGGCGGTGGCTCATTGCGAGGTGCTATTGCATCTGCGAGTAGTGGAGATACAGTTTGCTTTAATATCCCAGGTTCTGGTGTTCATACTATCACCGTAGATCCGAATAGTTATTTATCAATTTCGCAGTCTTTGGTAATTGACGCAACTACGCAACCAGGATATGCCGGGGTACCACTTATTGAGATTACAGGAAACAACGCTACTAATTATGGTTTTTGGATTAGCGGAGGTAATACTACTATTAAGGGATTTATAATTAACCTTTTTGAAGTTGATGGAATCCATATAGAAACCAATGGAGGAAATATAATCGCAGGTAATTATATTGGTACTGATGATACTGGAACTTTCGATCGCGGTAACGGGTCGAGTGGGATCGGTATTTTAACTGCCAATAACACTATTGGCGGTAGTACCGTAGCGGATAGAAATGTACTATCTGGCAACAATGGTCAAGGGCTTGTTATTTTTGAAACAGCGGCAACTGGCAATGTAGTTAAAGGAAACTTCATTGGCACTAACGCGGCTGGAACTGGGGCAATTGCCAATACGGTCGACGGTATACTTATTCATCATGCATCGAACAATTCTATTGGTGGCACAAATGGTGTAACACCAACAGGCGCGTGTACCGGAGAATGTAATTTGTTGTCTGGCAACGGCGCTAATGGACTGGGGATATTGGGGCCAAACGCATCTGGTAATACAATGCTTGGAAATTTTGTTGGCGTTAATGTAAACGGTACGGGCGAATTACATAATGGTGATATTGGTATGGAAATTCAAGAAGCGGCCAATAACATAATCGGGGGGACTACGTCCGGAGCAAGAAACATATTGTCTGGTAATCTTGGAGCAGGTGTTTCACTGACAAGGAACGGCGCTACCGGGAATCAGATTACTGGTAATTATATTGGGGTAAATAGTGCAGGTAACTCGGCGATCAAAAACCACAAAATGGGTGTCAACATCGGTAGCACAGGCGACGGAATTGATAACGCACACGATAATATTATTGGGGGGACCGTAGGTACGACACCGGGTGGTTCGTGTACGGGAGCTTGCAATGTGATTGCCGGCAACAACTGGAGTGGTGTTTACATAAGCGGAGCCAGCGGTGGTAATAATCAAATTGTTGGTAATTTTATTGGTGCGGGGGCCAGCGGTGGCTGGACAATACCAAACGTCCTAGATGGTATTGGTATAGTAGACTCGCCAAACAATCGAATTGGTGGACCATCTGCCAGCGCTCGAAATATTATTTCTGGAAATGGTACGAACGGGGTTGCGATTACTGGGGGTTCATCTAACGGTACCCGTATAGAGGGAAATTACATCGGTATTGCTACTGATCAAAATGTTATGCCAAACCAAGTAACTGGAGTCGCTGTGGGAGCTGGTGTGGATACTGCTATTCTTGCTAATTCTATATATGGTAATGGCTTTCTTGGGATTGATCTTCAGCTAGGTGGGGTGACACCAAATGACGGTGGGGATCCTGATAATGGGCCAAATAGGCTACAAAACTTTCCGGTACTTTCATATGCTATTCCCAACGGAAGCAACACCAATCTTGCTGGGTCACTTAATAGTAATGCCAGTACTTCTTATAGGATTGAGTTTTTTCATAGTCCAAGTTGTAGCCAATATAGTTATGGGCAAGGGCACGCTTATATGGGAGGCACCACAGTGGTTACTAGTGCTTCAGGTAACACAAACTTTAATATATTGCTTCCGGGAGTTGTGCCCGGGGGGAGAGCTGTAACGGCAACAGCTACAAAATTAGGTGGCTCAACGCCATTTGAGACTTCTGAATTTTCTGCATGTGTTTATTCACCAAGGCAACATCCAGACGGTGCACTTATCAGGCCATCTGGTAGCCATAGTCTTTTTATGGTCGAATCTGGCAAAAACCGTCAGTTCGGTTCGGTGGAAGTGTTGATAAGTCAGTTCATAAGTCTTTCAGAGTTTAAAACCGCAACTAGTGCTGATACTAGTGCTCCGGGAGATGCTGGTGTTTATTTCAGGGAAGGGACATTGATAAAAGGCAGTGGGCCTGATGTATTTGTGATAGATCAAACCGGCGCCAATACATTTGTGAAACGGAAAATTACGTCTAGCGGTGCTTTTAACGCACTTGGGTACTCAATCGCCGATTGTCTTATTGTGCCCGACAGTGCGCTTGCAGTAGGTAGTGGTGCAAATATAAGTGATGGCTCTGTGCACCCAGATGGAGCGTTAGTTAACTCTGGAAGTACAATATACCTACTCCAAGATGGCAAAAAGAGACTGGTGGGGTCTCCAGGCGTGTATGTGTCTCATAGGCTTTCGGCTACCAAGCTCAAAACCGCAACCAGCGCAGACATTGCTTTAGCTAATGGTGGTAACTTGCAATATAGAGAAGGCGCCTTGCTACGCGGAAATTCTAGTTCAACTGTTTTTGTTGTGGATGACACGGGCTCAGGAATAAGAAAAAGACAATTTGGCTCGATCCAAGCATTTATAGAATTAGGCTACACAAACACAGATATTATAGTCATCCCTGACCATGAATTACCTTCGACTACCGGTCCAGCAGTTTGACAATTGTCTAAGCGAAATTTATCCCGTTGAATTACGATGACGTATTTAGGAGATTAGTTAGGTATTTGCCGTAACCAGACTTGGTAAGTTCATCTGCTAGATTATGGAGCTGTTCAGCGTTAATATAGCCTTCTCGGTAGGCTATTTCCTCGGGGCAGCCGATCTTGAGGACAGTGTGTTTTTCTATCACACGTATGTATCCGGTGGCATCATTCATGAGTTCTATTGTACCAAAAACAGATGTAAATTGCTGAGTGACCAGGGATATATTTAGGAACCCATAAACAATATGGGGA
>CAYGIR010000009.1:0-19233 GCA_964349985.1 uncultured Candidatus Saccharibacteria bacterium | reverse complement strand
GTCTTGCGTCCGGCAATTCCACTAGATTTCACCAACGTCATCCCACCGTCAAACTGTACGCTGGTGGGGCTGGTTTTATGCAAAAAGTCTTGTATGCCACCGGAACTAAACAAATTAATATCTTTGAGTTTCTCATCCCAGTACCAGGCACCATCTTTGGCAATATAGACCGCCTCAACCTTGTACTGTTTTGTCAGCTCCAACGGTTTGATAATGCTTGCCAGCGCCGTAACAATAGAAACATCGTGCTCGGTAGATCGCCCACCAAATACAACCGCAATAGTTTTCATAAATACAATTGTAACATAACTGTCAACTATTGTATGTGTTAATTGTATACCTTAATTGCAGTTATGGATCTAATCGTGCTATAAATTATATGTGATTATTTACGCATTAATAATTCTTCTGGGCATCTGTTCATATACCATTGGAGCTCGCAATATATTACTCGGTAATTATCGCCCAAACATTTTTAGCAGGGCTGTATGATTCGTATTAGCATTAAATAGTTTCGCAGGAGTTATAGCAAGCCATAGTACCATCGGCTCGCAAGTATTATCTGGAGTGCTGCTAGGTGGAAATGCTCTTATATTTGGTGCTAGTCTTAAAAATGGTAGACGGATTTTTGGTAAACTTGAGATATTTTGCGTATATCTGTTGTTGATTAGTCTTGGTGTTTGGATACTTGTTGATCAGCCATTTATAAACATTGGAATAGGATTATTTGCCCACTTCGTAGGTGGGTTGCCTACGTTTAAACATGTCTGGGTGAAGCCTCAATCGGAAAATAAGTTATTTTGGTTATTTTTCTTTGGGGCAAGTTTATTGAGCCTAATTGTCGGCTTCGGGCAGCCCTTACTAAAACAATTAGTACCGATATATTTCACACTGTTTGATGGTAGTTTATTTGCACTCTCGCTGCGAAAAAACTTTATTGATAACTATCGGGCCAGTCGTTTTGCATCAGGACTAGGTCGCCGGTGGCGATAAAATGTTCAAGATTGTTATAAAAATCTAACGGCACCGGTTCGATGAGCAATTCTCCAGCAAAACCACCCTCATCCAACCCAGCCTGAATAAATGATGTGACGGAATTTTGCATCAGTACTACTCGATCAGGTTGAGACTTGGCTATCAGCTGCCCTAATTTATTATGTACGGCCTCAGTCAATGCCCCTTGCTCGACCAGACCAGGGGTAACATATATTTTACGCCCCGTGGTTTTTAATGCGTCCAACAAGTTTAGCCCCGCTCTCACACCCTCAATATTCCCATTATAAGTATCATCAATAATTTGCGCGCCAGCCAATTTGTAAGGTTGCATACGGTGTTCATAGGGTATGGTTTTGGCAACACCTGCGATTATTTGATCATTAGTTAGCCCGAGTTCAGCCGCTATGTCAACAGCAGTCGCAAGGGGTCCAATCTGATGCGTCCCCAGTAAACCAGTATGTAGATGTAGTGTTTTCCCAGCTTTTTTAAGCGTAAAGTCTGTCCCTGCGATTGTCAGTTTTATATCGCTAGCACGCCAACCATTGACACCCCGTTTATCGTATTGGTTGCCACTCTTCAGCCTGGCTCGCAACTCCTCGGACTCGCCATTCAGATACAATTTGTTCAATGACACAAAATTATTGATATCGGCAAAATCCCTCGCGATAGCGTCAAGTGAGCCATAATCATCCAGATGCGCTGGTGCCAAGCCAGTCACAATCGCCCAATTAGGTCTACTAAAACCCGCCAATCGGGCAATATCACCTGGACCAGCTTCACCATATTCAAAAATCAATACCTCTTCTTGTCCGTTCAGAGATTTGTTGATCCACCGCGCATGACTAACCAAAACATTTTTATTGCCTGGAGTTGATTTGACGACTTTGCCTTCTGATAAGATGGTCGTCAATAGCTCTTTCATAGTGGTCTTACCATAACTACCCAATATAGCAATTCGCGTAATCTGGTCTTGAGCAAGTTTTTTGGATGCAGTCACAACTTCACGATTCTGTGCTGGGTTAACAATAAAATGCTGTAGGACCAACGAAACAAAAAAAAGACTTACAATACATACCAGAGGACCTACCAAAAGCACAGGCACTACAAATGCTTTACCACCACCCCACCACATAAGACTCAATCCGAGCACAACTGGTAGCCACCATGCAGCGTAGGCCACAGCCAGCATAATCTGCGCTCTGGTGGTAAGTTCCAACCGCTGGCGACGTCGCACATGTCTAAGATTAGGCATTGTGTCCACCCAATCGGCGAACTTAACCGGACTATACTCAACCTGCTGCAACATATATACAAGAACACTTGGTGCGTTCAGATAATAATAACTCCAGATACGAATTACAAAATTCATTTCAAAAAGTCCTGCATCGTTTTGATAACTTTATCAGGCTCGGCTTTGTGGACAAAGTGATCGGCATTGTGAATAATTGCCAATCTAGAATCAGAAAATTTACTATGCAATCTTGTTCCCACTTGATCAGCGGGCGTAGCATGGTCTTGATCTCCGTATATTAACAGAGTAGGAATAGAAATCTTCGTCGCATCCTCTTGAACATCCTGCCTCACAGTAATCTTGAATGTTTCTTGTAGATGAGGCGCTACTAACATGTCTGATCCAACTGTGCCATATAGTTTGCGCTGCAAGGCCTTGCGAATAGACCGAGGCATCCAAAACGTTATGACCTTACCGGTTTTAGCAATAATTTTTAGGATAAATCTTCTTGCTTGAGCCGTATCACGCACGCCCGAAGAAGCCAATAATACGAGCTTTTCTGGCTGTAGTTTATGTAAAGCTATGGCCCGGATTGCAACAGCCCCACCATTTGAATGCCCTACAACTCCATAAACAGTGGTTACCTCAAGTTTGTTGAGAAAGTCATAAATAAATTGGGCATAATTATCCAGCGTCCAAACCTCCTTCGGTGCCTCCGTTAAACCAAAGCCTGGTAAATCCAAGCGTAATATATCGTAATTTGCATTTAAAACACCCGTTAAACCATCGAAGGTATTATAATTGTCCGCCCAACCATGAACCATCAACAAAATCTTGCCGTGCCCTTGCCGGTCATAATTAGTCATAAGATCATCTACAACTATTTTCATGGTAAAAACTATCTAACCCTAGGTTAGCGAATTTGCTGTAGTCTATCCTGTAGATCATTCACGGGTATAGAAGATGTGGGTACCTCAAAAGGTATTCTAGCCCCATATGCGGTATAAATTTCACTACGCATAGAATCTCTATAAGTCAGCTTTGTGAGCTGGCTAGACAAAGCATCAACTTCTAGAACGACTTGCAGTGGAGCACTATCGGCATATTGCGTTGGGTCAACATCCTCCAGTTGCTTGAGCCCCATTGCTCGGGCAAAGGACTTCAACATATTTACATAATGCTCGGGTTGTATGCTAGCATCGTAGATATATACTAGACGACCGTTCACAAAATTCTTCTTAACCTTACGCGTATCAATCTTGTAGACGCTACTAGACTTGATTTGTCCCAATAAACTCTCGCGAGCAGACTTTGGCAAATTAGCCATCGGAATTACTCCCAGTAAAGTTTGGTTAAATAATTGAGCCCCGCCACTTTCCGGATCGGATGCTGTAGACTTGCCCCAAATGCCTATTACGGAGGAAAAATCGAATGCCTTGCCAGTGACACTTTTTTCTCCTGTCTTAATATCTATATAACGAACAAAGTCGGCTTCTGGAGTACCAAAACTTTCGGTTCGAATAGTCGTATCAGCCGCTCGACTCAGAACGCTCGTAGACTTAACTCGTGCAACTGGTTGAGTCATAAGCGCTATATCCTGACTCATAGCCTGCGAGTTGTCTTCTTGTATCACGCGCTTACCAATAGCTGGCAAACTCAGATTGGTTGCTAGCATGCGGTCAAATACATTTTTCGGACTATGGTACACAAAATAACACCAGCTAATCAAACTGGCAAACAATATCAAAGTGCCCAGAATGATTAAATACTTGATAAGTTTAATCTTGGAAAATGTAATCTTTTTCATTGTTCTATTGTAGCAGACCTTAACGAAACTTCCTTGGTGGAGATACGGGGACTCAAACCCCGGACCTCTGCCCTGCCAGGGCAGCACTCTAATCAACTGAGCTATATCCCCAAATTTTACCCTAGAAATTGTACCATAAACCCCGCCGCCATCCACCTGTCTCCAAAAAAATAATCATAAAACACAGGTGAAAGGTCGATCTTATCACATTTTCTTGGGGTGATAACTGCTTGTGAGAGGTCGAACCTTGCACATTGACTTATGGGTTATTGGGTGAGAAGTTCTACAAACTCTTTTTCGTATAATTGACTGATGCCTAAGTTTTTGGCTTTTTTGAGCTTGCTGGCACCTACGTTGGAACCTACGATTAAATAATCCGTATCTTTGCCAACACTGCTCTGGAAGGTGCCACCCAAAAGACGGATTTTTTCGGCTGCTTGATCCCGACTCATTGTTTCTAGCGTTCCGGTAATTGCAAACTTTTTATCAGCCAGCTTGCCACCAGTTTCCTTGACGTCCTGGGGCCAAACTCCAAGTGCCCGAAATTTGGCTAATAATTGTTGATTTTCCGGCTCGTCAAACCATAACAGAATTGATTCAGCAACGGTTTCACCAATTCCTTCGATAGATCGTAAATCATCCAGACTCGCGCTACCCAAACTATCCAGCCGTCTAAACGCTTTGCTTAAATCAATGGCCGTTTGTACTCCGACATGTCGAATCCCTAATCCGTATACAAAGCGCGCCAACCCAGGTTGCTTGACTTTGGCGACCGCATCGACAAGATTTTGAGCCGACAAATCAGCAAAACGATCCAATTTCATAATCTGGTCTTTGGTAAGCGTATAGATGTCAGCCAAATCATTTACCAAACCCGCGTCTACCAATGCACCAACGTTTTTCTCGCCCAGTCCGTCAATATCCAACGCCGCCTTGCTGGCAAAATGTTCCAGCCCACGTTTCAATAATAGCGGTCCAGTTACGCCCTTAACTCTATAAACAACTTCTCCTTTTGGACGAATAAATTCTAGCTCTTTATATTGACGACTAAGTTCTAATTCCATATCAAACGGTCTGGAGTTTTTTGGCCTAAGTTCTGGCAGGACGCGTTCAACCTGAGGAATAATGTCACCCGCCTTAAAAATTATTACCGTATCACCAATGCGAATGTCTTTGCGTACAATCTCGTCGGCATTGTGCAAGCTGGCGTGTTGAACAGTACTCCCCGCTACAACAACTGGCTCAAAAACTGCCACTGGTGTTGCTGCACCGGTCCGTCCAATACTTATCAATATGTCTTTGACGATTGTTGTTGCTTCCTCGGCTGGATATTTGTAAGCCACTGCTCCTCTGGGTGCTTTGCCAACAATTCCAAGCTCTCTGTAAATTTGACGATCATTTAATTTTACGACCAGCCCGTCTGTATTGAATGGCAAATTGTGACGCTTCTCCTCCCACTCGTTTGCAAAACGTATAATTTCATCAACGGTTTTCAAAACAGTGGCTTGTACATTGACCGCAACGCCCAAATCCCGCAAAGCCTGATAGGCAAACTCGTTAGTTGGTACATCCGCCGGCTCATCGCGCAATAACTCCCACGCCCTAAACCGCAAAGGTCTATTAGCAACTAGTTTGGGATCAAGTTGCCGAATTGTTCCAGCCGCTAGATTGCGAGGATTGGCAAAAAGAGGCAAACCTTCCTGGTCGCGTCGCATATTCAGATCCGAAAAATCGTCTTTGTGAATAACAATCTCTCCGCGTATTTCGGTATGCCCCTTCAAAAAGCTAGCGTGTTTTTTAGTATGACGCAAATGATACGGCACACTTTCTATGGTTTTGACATTCGCAGTAACGTCTTCACCAACAAATCCATCGCCACGTGTTATCGCCCTCGCAAATACTCCGTCCTCATAATGCAGAGCACAAGCCAGCCCATCCATTTTAAGATCAACGAAAAATTCCATTGGATCAGACTGCAAGGTAGGAACTAATTTTTCTATGCGCTTTTGCCAAGCCTCAAGCTCCGCTTGCCCAAATACGTCATTCAAACTCAGCATACGCTGACTATGAGTCAGCTGTCTAAAACCTGGCAACGACTCGCCCGCAACGCGCTGGGTTGGGCTGTCAGGTGTAACCAAATCCGGATATTGCTCTTCTAACTTGGTTAATTCATGTTTTAGGCTATCAGCGGCAGCCTCACTCATGATCGATTCATCCAGAACATGATAATGATAACGATAATCGTTGATCAACTCGCGTAATTTTAGAATTCTCTCGCTATCCCTGGATTTACTCACAACAATTCCCGATACAGATGGTATAGATAACTGTGAACGATAGCAAGCGTACACATACTAAGCAAAAAGAACACCCACTCCGCCACACTAGGCGAAATTATAATAATCGGTATCACAATCAGTCCAGCACCAATCAACAACGCCAGAGGCAAAAACAAAAGTTTGCGCATGATAACCCACCGCCTATGTAGCACCAAGTCCCGTGCCGAACGTAATGCTTGCATTGGACGAACGTTTGGCAATGTCACAATATAAAGGGCAAAAATAGAGGAAGTAACCATATATAGTGACAACAAAACCAACAACATCAACAAAATTATCCAAAGCCCCTTTTCCAGTGCCGTTACAGCCAAACCACCCCCAAAAACCGTAGCATATAGAAAACTCGCGGCCAGCATAGGCAGAAATTGCAAACCAATGACCAACAACACCAACAAAAAAGGAATAACTGGATATGGTCCTTTGTAAAACGCATCTCGCACAGTAACTTTTACGGGTTTTGAAGCAAGGCTTTGGCGTAACGCCCAAATCAGCACCACACTGATCAGCAGTAGCAATATCGATTGATACGCCCCCGCGACCTCACTAGGCGTATTATTGGCATTACCTAACAGAACACTAAACAACGTAATACTAGTCGTCAATTGTGCCCAATTACCATCGAATAATCCAAGAACGGTATCCTTTAATTCGCCAGTACCACTACTGACACCGAAGCCCTTGACAAGTACAATGGTCAGCAACAAATATACAATTACTATTCCGCCAAAAAGCCGCCATTTTTTGATCAACAAACGCGTGCTCGCTAGAAGTAATCTAAAAGACCCCTTGATTGGCTCTTTTGGCTGTTTTATACGCTTGCTAACCCGAAACGATTTATACTTTGGCTGTTTGACTCGCCGCTGTTTGAGCGGTAAGTCACGAGTTTTGAGTTTTGAGTTCATCTTTTTGATCTGTTTTGCTCGACTCGAAACTAGTGGCTCCTCGTCCCTAGGCACGGTGGCCCATCTCCCTCAAGCGAGCTACTCGGTCCTCAATCGGCGGGTGCGTGCTAAAAAGCTTCATCATACTGCCCGCCCGCAAAGGATTGGCAAAAAACAAGTGGGCCGTCGAGGGATTTTGCTTTCTGAGCTTACTGCCATGCTTGCCAATTTTCATGAGCGCGCTGGCTAGCCCTTCTGGATAGCGAGTGGTCAACGCGCCGGTGGCATCGGCCAAATATTCGCGCTTGCGAGTGATAGCCAGTTGGATGAGAGTAGCAATTATTGGAGCTAAAACGGCGGCTACGAGCCCCAGCACTAAAATTAACGAACTGCCACTGTTGTTGTCATCATCGCGCGAGCGAAACCACGTCATCCTGAATATGAGGTCTGCCATAATTGACACGACCGCCACTAGTGCGAATGCCACCATAGAAACGCGAATGTCATAATTTTTGACGTGTCCAAGCTCGTGCGCCATCACGCCCTCCAGCTCTTGGTCATCCATAATTTCCAAAAGTCCGGTCGTAGTGGCCACCACGGCATGTTTGGGATCTCGTCCGGTAGCGAAAGCGTTGGGCGCGGGATCATCGATAATATACACTCTTGGCATGGGTAGCCCCTCCGTGATAGACAGGTTCTCGACAATCCGCCACAGTCTGGGGTTATCGCTCTTTTTTATTTCTTTGGCACCGTTTAACGCCAGCGCCATTTTAGAGCCGGCTAAATAACTGAAAAAAACGTATATCCCCGCCCCAATCAACACATACGGCGTAATCGCTGGCTGGCCACTGTATTGCCCGAACAGCCAGCCAAGACCGGCAACCAAGACTATAAATAGCAACATCATGATCACGGTTTTGCGTTTGTTGGCGGTTATTTGCGAATACATGGGCGGGTAGCGTTCTACGTGTTCTTAGAATTTTACTTCGGTAGGTTCGGCGATTTTTTCGGTCTCAGCTTCGTCAACTTCGTAGAATTCACGCTCCTTAAAACCAAGCGCATTAGCAAAAAGATTGGTTGGAAAGGTTTGGATTTTGGTGTTTAGATCGCGAGCGGTGCCATTGTAAAACCGGCGTGAAGCCTGGATTTTGTCTTCGGTATCAGTCAGCTCAGCTTGTAGCTCTTTGAAATTATCGCTAGCTTTTAGGTCTGGGTAGGCCTCGGCGACGGCAAAAACGCTCTTCAGCGCCGAGGTAAACATGTTGTCCGCCTTGGCTGTTTCGGCTACGCCCTTGGAGTCTAAAATAGCCGTTCTGGCTTTGGTAACCTCTTCAAAAACCGTTTTTTCGTGGCTGGCATAGCCTTTGACGGTGTTTATTAGATTAGGAATCAAATCGGCTCGGCGTTTTAGCTGGACGGTGATATCGCTCCAAGCCTCCTCAACTCGCACGTTTAGCCGCACCAACGCGTTGTACATAGCCACACCAGCAATCAAAACTACCGCAACGACACCGATTATTATATATATTGTCATTTCAAAACCCCCTTTTATCTGTAAGTCCAGTATAACATCTCCAACAAAGAAGACCTATAATTGATCTTAGGGTCCACTTATGTTACAGTAGGCTTGTTATCTAAATATAGTCTGCGGAGTGAGTATTGGCGGAACAATATCCTATCCAAAACCACGTAGCAGCGGAACAATCGACAGTTGGGGAAGATATACCGCACAATCGTGTGTCAATCGGTCGCTTTGCTCAAAGGTTACTCAAATGGCATGAGTCCTCCGAGCAGAACAACCCACCCCACCATGCTAGTCAAACCGCTGTTGCGATATTCGTAACCAGTAGCTTGCTGGCTGGTTTTGGTGCTATCAAACCCCCTCTGGATAGGTCTGTACTCGACTTACGCGAAATCGCTCGTTCCCAGAGAGAATTATCTCGAGCGCAAGCTTTTTTGTCTGAAGGAGAGATAGCCTCAGCTACATCGAACAAAGAAAAACTGTTTGCAGCCGAGGTTATTCGGTCTGGGGATGGAGGAGTTTTGCGTGAAGCGACTGTACAAGCCCTTCCTGACCCCGCAGACACAACCACACTACCGATAGGAACAATTAACATAGAAGCGATACAAAGCATTCAAAAGATTAACCCGCGTATAATCCAAGATGTCGTGCAAAGGCTACTAGAAGTACATCAATTAACACCGTTAGCTGCAGCAGCCTTGACCGGAAATTTCATTCAAGAAGCCAAGCTTAATGCAAATGATGACCATGGTATTGGGCAATGGTTCGGTAGCAGGTTACAGGGCATGCCGGCAAATGATCTAATTGGACAAATAGACTTTGCTATCGAGGAAATGCTACGCGATGGTGATGCCGTCCGATATAAAGTATTAGAAACATTGAAAGATCCAAGCGCAACGATGGATGATATTCAGCTCGCCATTAAACACTGGGAACGATACGGCATCAAAGGTCATCGTGAAGCATATGGTCGTGCGATTTATGACTACATGATCACAGCAGTCAACCAATAACCTTGCCGTAATAAAATTTTACGCGACTACCACGCGAGGTTGACAAAAGTAACAACTTTTTGATTGTTTACATCACTACGAACATAAATTTCGGAACGACCGTTCCTGGAGCGATGCACCCGCACGCCTAGATTGTCGTTGTCACCTCCCCTATCCTGGCTTCTTGAGTTTGACGTACTTAACGCCAGAGTGGTAGTGCTATCAAGATGGGCATAAATTGTCTCTAATTCTTCATAGTCGTGAGCGTTGGGATGCTGGCTGTTATCGCTCGATGAATAATCCATGCAGGTTCCGAGCTCAGCACCCGTCTCGTCCTGATGGGTCAAACCGAACGTATGACCAATTTCTTGACACATGACATGATTTTTCTCCGCTACTGAGTTATACGGTGCTTTTTGCATGTACGTATCATTTAACTTGACTGTTCCTTTGGTAATATGATCACCATTAATCCAAATAGATGCCAATCCCAGCCAACCATTGTTACCGTATTTGGCGTTACAAACCTCAACTCTACCGGTACTAGCTCTACACGTCCGTGATGATGTGCGACCAGATACTATTATCGTATCCAGCACATTTGAGTCGCTCCAATCAGATGATGATGTCGCCAGATAAGGCTGCCAACTGCTAGACAAATTATTGCCAAGCTTGACGGTAAATGGATTTGCCGTTCGTGCCCAATGATAGTTACTCCAAGTGTTCGTAGCACCAACCTGCTCACTTAACCCAACACTGATCACCAAAGCCAGCAAAATCATTAAACCACTTCGTGTAACATGTTTAAGCATCCGATATCCCTCCATTTAATTAATTATACAAGACTTTCCTTGAATATTCGTGGTGCGCGGGGCGGGACTTGAACCCGCACGGCCATAGGCCACAGCATTTTAAGTGCTGACTGTCTACCAATTCCAGCACCCGCGCGCTAAATTTTTGAGTTCAGGTGGCTCTTGAGCCTTGCTAAGCACTCATTTTACCTGATGGTAACCTGGAGGCACCTACGGGAGTCGAACCCGTCTACGAGGTTTTGCAGACCCCTACCTAACCGCTCGGCCAAGGCGCCATAACTACTCTATTATACTGATTGCAACCTAAGATGAAAGGCAAAAGATAACTATTTGACACGGTGATGTCGATACAGCACGAACAAACTACCTATTACGACCGTACCCGCCGCGACTACTAATCCAGCAGCTCCCTTGTGTTCAATAACAAATCGTTTACCTTCTGTGATTTTATGGGCATTAGGTATTCGGACAGGAAGATCACATTCAAATCCGGTGGCAGGATCATAGATACGGGCCTCCCCGATCAAACCACCACAGTTACTCTCGGGATCATTTGCTAAACCCAAGATCGTTATCCCCGTCGAACCCTCCTGCTCATCTCTAATCTCTAGAGTAAATGGTGACCTCCCCGCTCTTGGTATTACACTGGATGTTTGCTGACTTTCGGTACCATACATAGTGATATATTATACGTTGTTTTTGTGATTTTTTCAAACGGCGGGTGAGGAGACAGCGGGCTTCGGGCTTTTTCCTGCGGTGCTCGTCAAATTCTCAAGTGAACTTGAAATTTGCCTGCGCTGCTCGTCAGCCAAAACCAAACAAAAAGCCCCATGGAGGGGCACTTTGTTTGGCGCGGAGCTACAGAATTTACTTAAACTTTTTGGAGCTTTGGTTGACGGTAGTCTTTCAAGCGCACCGAGCATCCCAGTTTCACTTAAAAGCAAGGAGCTTGTTATCTATTAGCTAGGCAGGCTGCGCCAGTTGATTAAGATTAAGCCATTCTCTTGAATGTACTCTTTAATCTCAGGGCTACATATAGATTTAAGCTCTTTTTCACGCAGGTCGCTATATGAGCTATGCTCGCGTAAATAGTCATCTGAATAGCCAGCGTGGGTCATAAGCTCGTTATACCCCTCTGTTGTTTCATCAATGCTGCGCTTTAGTTGAGCGACAGAGCAGTCACTTGAATTAATCCCGAATGAGCCTATATGCTTAGCGCTAAAGATACGGATAGGGATATTGTGAGCTTTGGCGTAATCCTCTAGTACTTCTTTTATACCGTCATCCGTGGTGTGACGCTTATGCGTATCTAGGTGGTCGGGACTTTTACCAATAACAGATACAAACTTATCAATCTGCCTTTCAAGCTCAGCTTCAACATTCACGACCTCTTTAAGTTCAAAGTGTAATCCAACGGACAGGTCAGGAAACTTTGTTAGGTCTCTTGCTTCATCCGCAGCAATAGCATCAACCATTACAGAAGTACTGGTGACTATGCCTTTTGTATGAGCTTCAATGATGCCTTTGTTGATGCTGTAGCTATAGCCAAAGTCGTCAGCGTTTACGATTAAATATTTAGGCATTGGCTAATAATTCCAGGTCTTGTGCAGATAATTTAATATCAGTAGCCATAATATTCTCATCTATATGAGACTTATTTATAGCCTTGGGTATTGGTAGCGCATCCCGTGAAAGCAGCCACGCTAAGGCAACCTGAGCTGCCGTAGCGTTGTGAGCCTTTGCAATATCTTGGATGACTTTATTATCCAAGACCTCCCGTCTCTTAACAGGTTGGTAGGCGACTAATTGGATGCTATTTTCTCGGCAGTAATCCTGAAACTCTTGATTAACTTCATCTTTATAAAGCACATTGTAATTCATTTGATTTGCCACAATCGGATGTTTTGCAATCTTCCGAGATTGCTCCATCTCGGCAACCGTGAAGTTGCTAACTCCGAAGTCACGGACAATTCCTTCATCAATCAGCTCGTCTATTTGCGGAATGGCTTCTTGCCAGTTCACCTCATCCCAAGGAGCGTGGATGTAAAGCATGTCTAGATAGTCAGTACCAAGTTTTTTAAGCATTTGTTCTACTGTTGCCCGGACCAAGTCTTTACCTACGCTCGTTTTCCATAGCTTATCTGCAATATATAAATCTTCACGCTCTAGACCGGCGATTGCTTTACCGACAACTTCATCGGTATGAAATGCTCCGTATAATTCTGCGCAATCAATGTGGTTCTGACCTTTGGAGATTGAATAGCGTATAGCATCGGTCTCAGCTGCTTCATTATCGTAGCTAGGCTCAGCTCCTTTGTACTTGGCGCTTGGGTCAGCGGTGAATGTGCCACCGATATTCCAAGTACCTATGCCGATTGGGAAGAGTGTTTTGCCTGATTTTGTTTTCATATACTTCATCATAACAAATACCGGACCGTTAAAGGCTAGCCTTCCCATATTCACCATCGGCAGCGGCTTTCAGGTAAACCGGTGTGATTAATTGCTTTTCGCTTTCGCGCAGGAGTGCAACGCTCATATCCTTAGTCCCACCGGTGTAATCGGCTACCATCTCATGTACTTGGTACTCGGTTTCGTATTTTTTAAACAATAGCTTGAACTGGTCCTGGACCTCCATTAATGACCTATCGTTAATTGCTATGCTGTAAATCTCAGCCTGTCTTCCGCTTGCTTCAATCTGCTGTTTAAGTTGATTAGCCGTTACGGTGACTTCCGGCAGCTCTGTAGTTACAAGAACAACTTTTTGCAGGGAATTTATGTTGGCATGCCCTCTATCCGTGTAGAGTAGCGACTCATAGGTTACATAGGCTGGTGCATCTTTATAGCTGCGCTTGCCCTTTGAAACCAGCGTTACCAACAGCTTCTTTTCGCTTAAAGGTGTGTCTACAAACACGCTGGGGTTCAAAGCCTTCAAGCGAACCACCATCCACCAGCACACAAGGCTGAATAGCAGAATTAACCCACCGCGAACCAACAAGCCTTCTTGTGAGGGTTGCTCGTTAGTAAGTGGATATGATGCAAGGTCATACAGTGCGTTTACAAGCACGCCAAATGATAGCGCAAAGATAACGCTCAGTACAGGATGGTCTACGGATACGCTAAATAGCTTTTTAAGCAACGACCCGTTCTTGGCAAAATCACGCTGCTGAGCTTCAAGCAGGTCACGATTGTGTTTGAACTTTTCAGTATTGCTCATGACTGGTCCTGCTCCCTGAACGGCTCAGTGGGCGGAGTGTCTTTTATAACCTCTATTACTGAGTCAACCGTTATCTGCTTATCCGGAAAAGCTGCCAATAACACAGCCGGTAAAACTTTCTGAGTTAAGTCGGAATATGTATACCCATATCCTAGCGCGCCATGTGGTACGCATTGCTCCGCAATCTGATTTGCTGTTTCAGTATTCATGCCTATATCACCGAGAAACTTCATGAGTAGTGCCGCGCATTGCTCGCGGGTTGGACGGCTAAATTCAAATGTCACTGCACTTCTGCGTCGGATTGCAGGGTCAATAGCGCTATGACGATTAGTACACATCACGACTAGCACCGGTACTTTTAAGCCCTGAACTGAGTCAATACCGCGGATAAGCGCATTAACACCAGCCTTGTCTTCATGGTGCATTTGGGTAGCCTCGCGTGACTGAGCTAGTGCATCTGCCTCATCAATAAACAATACGAGCGCGGACTTTGAGTTACCTTTTGCTAGTGAGTCTTTGCGCAACTGCTCAAAAGAATTGGTTATCAGCTTCGTCATCTCGCCGACCACACCTGAGCCGCGGGCATTTAAGCTCAGCTTGTATAAGGTTACCTCTATTCCTTCCGAAGTTGCCACTTGGTCAGCGAATGACTCGGCTAACGCAGTCTTGCCAGTGCCTACATCACCGGTAAATATGAAGAGTGGCGGTCTCTTCTTGAACACACCGACTATATCTAGCTGCTTCTTGTAAAAATGCTCGCTCCACGCCGCTAGGCTTTCCGGGTTGAGCATAATTGCCGCTTCCTGGGATAAGCGATGTTTAATATGGTCAATACCAACGAGACTTTCGTAGCTCTCTTGGGCTACCGGGTCTGGGAAGGTTTTTACAAATTCAAATGTATCTTCTTGCATAATTAACTCCTAAATTGACCTCTCTGCATGCCTGTGCCATTCCTGTAATATGTTTTGTCCTCATCCCACTGACCGCCAGCACTACTTGGTTCGTTACCGTCGGTGCGTTGAATGGGGAGGTCAGCAATAATCGCTGCGCGTTCTTCGGCGCTAACATCCGAATTATGACGCTTCGTTAGGTACGAATGCCACGATGCACCACTAACATTGGCTTGTGAATAAATGCCGCCAGGACTATCATCCGCAAGTTCAAGTTGGTTCAGGGAATTGACTGCGTAGCGTACGGCAAAAACCCAATTTCCATCTCGCTGAAAACCGTATTTAACTGTGTCTAAGAGACCAAACTTTAGGAGAACCGCAGCCTCCACGGCTAGGTCTTGTATCTTCTGGTCCGTGAGATAGCCACCGGCATCGCCGTAGTATAGCCGGATTTGATTTAAATCGGTGCTAATTCGTGATGCCAGATATTTTGCATCTGCGATAGTAAATGTTCGTGTGGCAGTAAGGGTAGTACTTTGCGTCATAGCTTATCCCCTAAATGTCGTACCAAAGACGACCTGCCAATTAGTTACCGCTTCGCCTTTTGTCGTGGCAGATGTTGCGGTAGTGATTGCGTCTAGCGCCCGCTGCGCCTCTTCAACAATCAGTTTTCGTTGTTCTTCAGTGTATGTCACAGCAATGTTATTCTGCGCATTGACTGGGTCAAAAATCTGCATAACCGCACCGTCAATGAGATTAACGCTACCCGCGCCATAATAGTCGGTAAAGAATATTGGCTCTTGTAATCCGGTACGAACAATATAGGCGAAGAAATGTTGTAGGGCTTCAACATGGTCCGTAGTGTCCAAGCCGAGGTCGGTAAGATGTGCGCAAATAAGTTCAATCATGAGCGACTTAAACCTGAAGTGAGGATTGTCCCCGCGAGCCTTATACGCCTTCTTCTGCTGTTTTGCCCAGTATTTGGCAAAGCGTACGAATTGAGCATAATTATCAGGCTGACGCGCTTTGCGGTTACGAACGAACTCCTTGTGCAAGGAGATACTGGTTAAAATACGACGCCCATCTTTAGTTACCAAGTAGCCGATATTATCGGGGTCGCCCTCATACAGCACTGGTACTACATCGACATCTTTCAGCCCTGGAGTTTTATAGTGAATAGTAACGCAATGCTCATGAGCTTCCAGTTGGTCGTCTGTAAAATCGGGGTAAACTTCTTTCAGCCGGTCACGCAGCCATGAGATTAGCCCCTGATTATCTAAATCCTGGAGCGCAGCAGCTTCAACATATATAGCGGTGTCAAGGTCGCCTATGTCCCTGAGGGCAGTGCCTTTAGGCAGGCTGCCGGAGTGTAACATTTTAACTAAGTTGTAGTCAGGATGTTCGTCTATGAACTTCTTTAAACGCTTACGGACGCTGCCAACATGCTCGCGATACTTCCTAGCAGTATCCGCAGGCAGGTTCACATGCGATGTGGCATATGCTAATAATTCATTGCTTGTAATGTGTGGTGCGACGGTAAAGTCAGCCAGAGTGTAGTTACTCATTTATTCATACCCTCCGTCTTGCGCCGTCACACATGACTGTAATTTTATGTATAATAGAAATAGACGGTCTATTTGCTTCCAGGCGATTTTTCCGTAAAAGCAGTCGTCAGCGCGACTGTTTTTCTTTTACCGATAATCATTCCAGGGTGCGCGAACTACATCTTCAACAACGCCAAGTATTGAGAAATCTTCTAACATCACACGGGGCTTGTGAGCCGTGTTTGATGACCGAGGCGCAAGTCTGTACCAACCTTCGGGGCTACTCTCTAGGACTTTGCATGTCGCATCGTCACCAATAAGAGCAACGATGGTTTCATCAACACTCGCAGATTGCTGTTGACGAACAAGCAAGAGGTCGCCGTCGGCGATTGGTCCTGGCTTTTTAGCCTTATCCATACTGTCACCACTTGCTCGTAGGAAAAAGTACTGAGCAGTATCAGATTTTAGCTTTGATGTTGAGTAAGGCACTAACGCCTCAATGTGTTCTTCGGCGAGCAAAGGCGCGCCGCAGGATACCCCTCCAAGTAACGGTATTTGTTTTACCTCAGCGGTGCGTAACTGGACGCCTCTTTGCCATGGCTTTGATAGAAGAACCCCCTTGTCCCGTAGCGCTTCAACATGCCGCTGAACAGAGCTAAGCTGATTTAAGCCCAACTCTTCCATTAGACGCCTTAGCGTAGGTGGAGTGCCTTCTACCTCAGTAAGATGGCGTACTGTGTCCAATACTTCTGCTTGCTTGGGTGTTAGTTTGGTAACCATGTGTTAATTTTAGCACACTTTACGCTACTTAGCGTAGTTTTGCGATAAACCGCTTTACATTATAATGCTTATGTTTATACCCCTGTTAGGTATGGGGGCGGGGTCGCCCCTATTTCTGTGAATAGGTACTCCCGCGTATCAATGACCAATTTATGGGGGCAATGCTGGACATGCGTTTTTTTAGCAAAATATTTTAGAAAATTAATGCATTTTGCCACCTCTAGTACTAATGCTCTGAAAACTATATAATCAAAGTTGTCTAAAACCAGTATCATCAATCGCATTTTTGCGTGTTTATGCCAAAAAATGGGCGACTCGCGTAAAAGTATTCGGCGTAAGCTGGTACTGGTTTTAGACGACCTGCGGGTCGTCCTTTTTTATTGGACTTCCTGCATATAGCAAATAAAGGAGGTCAATGTGAATAAGCAAATCTTTAAAAAATGGTGGTTCTGGGTCATCGTGGTAGTTGTACTCGGCGCTATTGGCGCGGCAACTCAATCAAGCAGCGAAACAACTACTACTAATAGTCCAACTAGCTCAGAGCAGGCTGCCGACAGTAATGTGGCGGGTACTCTGCCGAAACTGAACGAAAGCGATTATTCGGGCAAAGAGGGCTTGGTTGTATACAAAGATTTAAAAGCCAAAGGCTACGCGGTTGATGCTGATTTTGAAAATCAGGCACTGACCGATATTAACGGCAAAGCCTCAGCAATGTTTGAGCCATTAGATGTTAATAAAGCGGATGACCGACAGTCGGTTGATGCATTTGTGGTTGGCAGCCTAACCCAGAATGGCGATAGTGTTAAACTGACCATCGTTAAATCAGCCAACTAGGGTTTGTGATAAACTAGAATTACATTAACAATCAACCGAATTCATTGTGTAGCCAACGCGGAGACTGGGCCGCTTCAAAAAACTTCAGGGGCGTTTACAGCGAATTAACTGTGTAGGAATTACGAGGACGACTCGGCATAAAACGGACTTACTAGCGGACTAACTGAAGTTTTCACTTCAAGGGGTCACACGGGATGTCCGTTTTTTTATTACAAAACAATCTAGAGCTGAGCATGGTGTCATTGCTCAGCATCCTTAGTAGCTACGCTGAAACAGCAAACCAAGAGAAACCATATCTAGTAAAGGATGGCATCAAAATCATTTTGTAGACTTATGCCTAAAGCAGCTTAAACTCTGTAAAGGATTATATACTTATGGGTATGGCAGAACTTACCAGTACCCAGAAACTACTAGAACTACTTCAAGCCGGTCTACCAAAAGCCCCGGGGGATGTTGATACAGGTACTATTAACTACGCGCTGTACGCTAGGAAATCTACTACCAGCGAAGATAGGCAAGCCTCATCTATTGAAGACCAGGTAACAGAGTGTATGGAAAAGGTTGTTGTGCCAAACGACCTAAATATTGTTAAGGTCTATGAAGAGAGCTTCTCGGCAAAGATTGCTGATACGCGCGATGAGTTTAAAGCGCTCATTAACGAGATAGAGAACGGTCATATTGATGGTCTGATTGCTTGGCATCCTGACCGTCTAGCGCGCAATATGAAAGAGGCGGGGGCGATTATTGACCTTGTAGACAGAGGGCTAATCAAAGACCTCCGCTTTCCTACCTTCACCTTTGAAAACACTCCCGCCGGTAAAATGCTGCTCGGCATTACATTTGTTATGGCTAAGCAGTATTCGGAACACCTTGCGGAAAGCGTTGACCGTGGGAATAAGCGAGCCATAGAGGACGGCGAGTTTATTGGTAAATTCAAGCACGGCTACACGGTTGATATTAACCGTACATTCCAGCCCGACCCTCGCAACTTCACGAAGGTTAAACATATGTTTGCGATGGCTGTTGAGGGCAAGTCTCAAAAGCAAATCCGCGAGTGGATAAACGAGCAAGGCTATACGGTCCAAAAGCGCCCAGGTGGCGAGTATGAGCCTCACAAATGGGATAAAGATGATGTCTCAAAGCTCATCCGAGACCCGCACTACGCCGGTGTCCATAAATGGGGTAAGAACTTTACCGACCTTGTAGACGCTTATGAGTTTGAGGCAATGATTTCAGTGGATGACTTCTTAAAAATAAATAAAGTTGATAGTCTCAACTCAGCAAAGATACTTGCAATTAGTAGACCACGGGGCGGTAACATTCGGGCAGACCTACTGATCGTAGGGTTTCACCCCACTAAAATTAAGTTAGTATATAGTATGTATTATGCC
>CAYGIR010000008.1:17090-20253 GCA_964349985.1 uncultured Candidatus Saccharibacteria bacterium | reverse complement strand
TAAAGCCGGAAGTAGTGCTTGACGATTTTGATAAAAAAACTTATTTACGCTTTCTGAAAGCGTATGACTCGCGCCGAAAAGAGCTAGACGCCTATAAACAACAATTAGCCAACAGCTAAACGTGCTATTGGGTCGCACCCGATAGCAAAATTGGGTTAGGTTAGGAGTTTTAGTACTGCTAGGTTCTGGATTGAAGTGCCGCCTGAACGATAAATTGTATAGGCTTTGCGGGAATCGATTTTTTTGGCACCAATTAGCAAGTCTTTCAGTAATAGGATTTCACCCTGAGTTAGCTGTTTATTTTTCAATGCTCGTCCAAGGTCTTTTACGGTGCCACTAGTTCTTTCCCAATCACATATAATATTAGCCTTGGACGCATCAAAGTAGCTATCATCCACTTCTCCGTGTTCTGTTGAGCTAAGAAAACTTGCGATGACTGCGCCTGGTTTGATGTGGTCTTTATGCTCTTTGGTAAGTATAACTTTATCGGTATTTGTGTGACAAAAAATAAAATCGTATTCCGAAAGATTATCCAGATTCCCCGTGGAAATATCAATGCCTAGCTGTTGACCATATTTTGTTATCTCTCCTAAACTGCCACTACGTGATATGCACTCCACTTGGTCTAAATCATTAAACGTTCTCTTCAAGGCCGAAAGGGCATGACGAGCAACACTACCTACGCCAATTAACAAAACTTTTTTACTCTTTAGATTTTTAACTCCAATTGCCTTGAGTATAATTGCGCTCATAACACCGGTGCGCATGGCTAAATAATCGGTAAAATCCACATCTAGCAAGCACTTAGCGCTCTCGAATACTAAAGCCCGAGTAATTGATTTGTTGGATATAACATCAAATGGACTGAGGGTATGATAAAAAATCGGAGGTTTGCCAACTCTTGGCTCGACCATAATTCTGTTATAGTAATCGCCTAGAAACTTTCCCTCATGCATAAACTCAGGGATATAATCATCAAAATAGTACTTGTCTTGGTCTATAAAAACCTGCTCGATACTAGTTATTAAATCTTGTATATCGATCATTCTGTCTCTTTCCCTGTCATATTGCCTCGCCCTAGCGCGTGATTAAATAGTTCCGCGGTAGCTTCTGGCGTTTCTCCAACAACTGGATAATTCAAACCAACCGTAATGCGTCTAGCCAATGGATCGGTTATTTCTCTTGTGTAGTGAGGATAAAGCCGACCTCTAGAAAAACACACCAGCGTACCTGGTCTGTGAGTAATGATGGTTGCACCCGCATCGATCTCTGCAATACTACTTACGTTAGAATTATTGGCTATGACCAGCTCTCCGCCTCCCGTTGCCGGTACATCGAGCGCTAAGACTCCTGTGTACCGTTGATCAATGTGAGCTTCGAAACGATTTTGTACGTCTGAACTTGGGTCGGCTGGTGGCTGGCTTACGGCTTCCAACGTGTAAAGTGATTTATCATACGTTTGCATAGGCTCTGCCCCAACCGGTAATGCCCTTTGCATCATCCGCCTAAAGACCCCTCGGTATAATTCCCAAATTCCCGGCACTAAGGATGTCAACTGATCGCCCGCCATTACAATCAAGCCAAATCTTCCCGCTGGTTCACGTACTGTGTGGTGAGCACCTGTTCGAATAGTCGGGCTACCATGCGTAATGATAGCTTCGCATGTAGTCGCTTGCCAATCTGGTCCAATTTTTTCTTCAAGCAAAGCAGTCACGTCAAATCTAAACGCCAGAGTTTCGTCCTGGGGGCTGGATATAACTTCTGGGCTAAATTTATCTAGCTCGGAGCTTGTTCTTGTTTCTGTCATAATCTTTATACTATATCAGGTCAACAGGTCGTAACTTGCCAATCCTGTTGATTTAGTGTAATCAGAAATTGCTGATCTATGTCTCGTTGTTCTCGGTATTGTCGTAAGACTTTAACGATTGCATTCCTCGTTACTTCTAATCCTGTCAAACTGAAGCCACGAGGGTTCCCCTCGCTATCTAGTTGGGCATACCGACAAGTCGCGGTATGAGTTCCCATAGAAGCAGTTATTTCCGCAACAAAACTACTGGCTACTATCTCCGGATACGGCAATGCGAATAGTGCAGAATGTCCTGGAAGTTGGTTTAAATCTTTATCGATCAAATCACGCATATCGTAGGCAAGTTCGCTAAACTCGCTTGGTGGAATAATATCAGCTCTAAACAACTCATCTATTCTGGGCATATTCGTCTCCTTTATCGTTCACTTGCTAGTTCGAGATTAGTATTGCATAATTGGTGCATATATGTTAAATTGTTTACTATGTTGAACAACAAGAACACTATTTTACTGAACCTTAAAAGGCTCGGTCTCACACCAGATGAAGCCAAAGTATATATGTGTTTGCTTGACGAGCCCATGAAGCATTTAACTATTGCTCGTAGAACCGGAGTTAACCGTACGAAAGTCTACCGAATTGCTGATGAGCTTACCAAGCGCGGTTTGGTCACCCAAGAAACAAACGATGAAGGTCGACAGTTAGTGGCAGCTGATCCTATCAATCTGGAGATTACCCTGACCACCAACGAGGAAAAGCTCAAAACCCAACGGCAAATCTTACAACAAACCCTACCAACACTAAAAACTTTATACTCCGAAGGCGATCAGCCTAAGACCGATGATTTCGTGGTCAATAGTTATGAGGGTGCAGATGGTTTCAAACAAATGCTTTGGAACGAACTGAAAACCAACAACGAAATCCTAATATTCGGTTATGGTACTATTGAGGATTTGATTGACGAGCCACGCTGGGCCGAGCGTCATCGCGAAAAAACGATGGAAGCCGGCTACACTATACGTGAAATCCTGAACCAGGGTGGCAAACAAGAGGACTTTACAAAAAATACTGACTTTATTACCCAAATCTACAATAAACGCTATATAGACCCAAAAGTCTTACCGCTAAACCACCAAATGTGTGTGTATAACAACACTGTCGCAATATACAACTGGCGCAACGATCAGAAAGTAGGTACTGAAATTCTCAATAAAACATTCGCGGATACGCAACGAGCCGTGTTTGAAAACTACTGGCATATTGCTACGGCGTAAGTCTATTTATATCGCGGGGGAAGAGGGTGGCTTCTTTGATGTTGTTTAGTCCTACCAGCTTTTCTACGGTGCGCTCTAATCCCCA
>CAYGIR010000008.1:0-16990 GCA_964349985.1 uncultured Candidatus Saccharibacteria bacterium | reverse complement strand
CAAATCCAACGTTCTTGATCTGGGGTTAAATCTTTTTCATCAGTGACTGGGATCTTGGTTGCCTTGACATACATTTCATGAACCTCACGCATTGGAATACGCGGAATCTGTTCTGCCAATTTTAGCTTCTGCGCGTTCCATTTCTTGAGATCATCGCCGTACTCATCCCACACGCTATTCACTATATGATTCAGAAAACCACTGGCAAAAGTCAGCAGATCATCAAATTCTATAAAACCCATCTCCGCGTCTATGGTTATGTATTCTGTCATGTGCCGAGTGGTAGCACTTAGTTCGGCACGGTAAGTTGGATTAGTTTCAAACACACGCTCGAAAACCCCGACCATTATTTGTTTATAAAATTGCGCAGACTGGGCGAGCGTAGCAGTTTTGCCAAAGTAATCCAGCTTGAAGACCTCTGCCCCGCCTTCGGTTGCTTCCGCAAGCAGTTTTGGCGTATTAATCTCCGTAAAATCATGTAACTTAAAATATTCGCGAGCAGTCTCTAATACCTTTGCCTGAACCTTAAAAATCGTTTGCTCTTGTAGATTACGTAACCCAATAACACGATTATCGAACAGAGTGTCTAGGTTTTCGGGTTTGTGGTTTAAGGGTTTGTCTATTTCAATCGGTGGCTCATCGGTGACTGGTACCAATACGTAAATTGTCGCGTCCCTCAACTCAACTCCACCTGGCGCGCGGGGCTCCTCAAAAACCTGACCCGTCACACGCAAAATCGTGCCGATTTGTAGCCCGCGTAGCTTTTCTACCTCATCTTTGTTTTGGATCGTAAGCTGTACCAAACCACTGCGATCCCGCACATTTATAAAAGTCAGCCCACCAAGCAGACGCTTTTTATGAACCCAACCCTGGATTTCTACTTCTGAACCAGTGTAGTTTTTGATATCTCTAGCTAAAACTCGTGTCATTATATTAAATATAACAGAGGTGATGACAAAATGCTATTATTTGTTGCGCATGTTATTATCAATTACTTCAGTAGCCTGTGACAGCAACTCTTCCGAATCATTGGTAGACTGATGCAGTTTATGCTCGATTTTTGCCGATCTGGCTGCCACCAATCGTAGGTCCGCATATTCATCAAACTCATCCATAATTGGCTGACCAACGATTGTTTCCAAGACATCTTCAGACGAAATAACGCCAACAAACTCTTCAAAACTATTGACCACTATAAATAAATGGTGATGCGTTGTCAGTACCGCCTGCAAAGCGTCACTCAATGATTGATCTTCTCGTAGATAGTAAACCTGTTCACGCATGAGGCTACCCACACTGCCACTCTTGTGTTTTAGAAGATCATGTAAATACAATGTGCCGACAATATTATCCTTTTTTTGTTCGTAGACTGGAAATCGAGAATGTCCACTCGCATACAACTCATCCATAAGAATCGGGCCTAAAGTGTCTTGGGATGAAACCGTTTTGACAACTCTCTTGGGCGTCATAATTTCACCAATAGTTTTATCGCCAAAAGTCAGAGCATGGAGAGCTATATTAATGTCTGATTTTTCAATCCTATTATCACTCTGTCCTTGTTGATGTTCTAATAACTTAATCAAATCACGTCTATCATAAAGTCCTGTATGAACACGTACCGGTAAATGACTATGGATGATTCTGACTATTTTATCAATCATAGGGTGCAGATATTGCAGTAGTTTAGCTAACACGGGCGCACACCAACCAGCAATTTTCTCGCTAATGAAATTAACACGGGCGGCCGGAATCCAAACAAAACCAACCCAAACCAATGTCCCGCACGCCACCAACGCATACCATGTAGGTGAAGTTTGCGCGACTATTACAAAAAACCCCGCACTCGACAGCCCAATCATAAACCACAAAATTGTTCTTAGACTATGGCCATAACCGACCACCTTAACGAATGCGCCAGCCAACTCACTACCATGTCGCGCTCTATACTTGAGCTCTCTGAGTGGTATCTTTGAATATGTACGCTGTAAGCTGACCAATACTAGTGTGAAGGTTGCCAGAAAAACCAGCATGATAAACTCCATAAACCTATGGTACTATAAGTCGTAGTTTAGAGAGCTAATTATTTGAGGAGAAATGTGAATAACAGATTTTTGATTACGCTACTAATATTGACAACTATCATAGTGGGCATTTTTATATTTTCAAAAAAAGATAACAAAGACTCTACGACAACCAAAAATATTCAACCGACAAATCACATCAAGGGACAAGGAAAAAGTGGCGTCACATTAGTAGAATACGGCGATTTCCAATGTCCAGCATGTTATCAATATGAACCAATGGTTCGGCAAATTGTTGACAAATACATAGATCAAATAACCTTCCAGTTCAGAAATTTTCCTCTCTCGTCGATTCACCCCAATGCCTTTGCGGCATCTAGGGCGGCTGAGGCGGCAGACAAACAAGGCAAGTTTTGGGAAATGCATGACAAACTTTATGAAACCCAAGACCCTTCCGGTAAAAGTAGCTGGAATGCCAGCAGTAATCCATCCACATTCTTCCATCAATTTGCCAAAGACTTAGGTCTGGACGTTGAGAAGTTTAAAGCCGATTACGCTAGTGAGCAAATCAATAGTCTGATCAACGCAGACCTTACAGAAGGCAAGAAAATTCCCGTAGAAGGAACTCCTACTTTCCAGTTGAATGGCGTCAAAATAGAAAATCCACGTAGCTTCGAAGACTTTGCTAAGCTTATAGATGAAGCTATAAAGACCAAAAACTCCCAGCAATAGTAGGTATTATCCCGCCTTCAAGGAGAACTGATTTTGGTCGGTCTAAATCACTCTAGGAAAGAGCACTTTCGCGTAAGACCGTATTAATATGTGAGAAACTGTTGCCATCTTGGACGGCGTATTTTTACTTCCACGAAAGATATACTCCGCTCAGTTGTTACTTTTATTTTTATCGGCATAAGCCGTGAACCTCCCCCAGAACCAGACCCCTCACAGGTCTATCTTGATTTTAGTTTAAAGTTTTTGTCTTCCTTTGATTACAAGTAAAACTCATAATATACGGAGTTCTTTTATTCTGCCATAAGCACTCCGGTGTTGTCAACACAAAAGTTTACTTCAAAATAAGCGTCGCGAGTCCGAGAAATACTAAAAAACCCAGAACGTCTGTTGCTGTTGTTATGAATATTGTTGCCGAAGCGGCAGGATCTTTGCCCAGCTTTTCCATCATTAGCGGTACGAGAGTACCAAAAAATGCCGCGACCAATAGGTTGATAACCATTGCTATGCCCAAAATTAAGGCGATTTTGACATCATGATTCAAAAATACGACAATTATGGCCACTAACGTGCCAGTTATAATCCCGTTGATCAGCCCAGCACCTAGCTCATTCTTCAAGGTTCGCCAGGCAGTTTTAAGCTCTATCTGACGTAGTGCTATACCTCTTACCTGAACTGCAAGTGTTTGGGTTGCCGCATTACCACCCATCCCAGCCACTATCGGCATATATATAGCCAACAGTACATAATTACTTAAAGTATCCTTAAATAAACTAACTGTAAAAGCTGCCACAAATCCCGTACCTAGATTAATGATAAGCCAACGGTAACGATTATTAACCTTGCTCCTAGCACTATCCGTCACACTTTCCTCCTGCCTGATTCCGGCAAAATCATACAAAGATGAAGCTTCATGCTCGTGGATTATTTTGAGAATATCATCCGAATATATAATTCCCAGTACATTACCTGCATCATTGAGCACGGCTACTTTGTTGTGAGGGTGCGAGTGAAACTTTTGCAACACTTCATCATGCGAAGCGGCATAAGATATGGTGGGGATTCGTCTCACATATTTATGAATAATATCTCTGCGGTTTGCGAATCCTAACTCATGGCCAGGCAAGAAACCAATCAAACGCGAACCCTTTAATGCCAATATCACGGGTAACCGTCCTGTTTGTTTCTCGTGCTGCTTAAATTTTTTGGCAACGGTTGTGATAGTATCTGTCACATCAACTTGAATATAATCAAGCGTCATCAACCCGGCCGCCGTCTCCGGATCAAACTCCAGTAATGTTGACAATGAACCCTTTAACTCTTGGCTCAATAACCCTAGAACATTTTCTCTTTTGTGTTTGTTAAGAAGTTGTAGAATATCTGTTGCTTCGTCCGGATCAAGACTTTCTAAAATATCGACTAAGTCATTTCCTGGTATGTATTGGAGAATTTCTTTTTTGACGCTTAGAGTAACCGACTGAAGTAATTCGAGACGTTTGTCAATCGGAAGTGTCAGAAATAACTCAGTTCGTTTATCCTTACGAAAAAGTATATCGGCAAGAGTAATAGGGTTAGTGCTAAGCGTGTTAAGTGTTTGCCTAAATTTCATCACATAACCTACACGCCAATCTAATTAATATTTCGCTTAGTACGTACGGCTACGATTTTTTTGTGAAGTTTATGAACACTCGCTGGAGATTGGTTTTTATAATTTTCATGTAAACGTTTAAATTCTTTGTCCAATTCATTGAGCTCGTCATCTGTCAGGTCTTCCAAATCAATAAAATTATCACGAGCTGGCACGCTGGCACGTATGAGTTCATCTAATTTCAATTGCAAGGCTTTGCCATCACGATTTTGTGTATTCTGGATTAGAAAAACCATCAAAAAAGTCACAATAGTCGTGCCAGTATTTATAAATAACTGCCATGTACTAGAAAAATGAAAGATTGGCCCAGTTATTGCCCAGATACAAACAATACTAAATGCAATTAAAAAAGCTCCTGCCGAGCCAGTCCAAATCGAAATTTTATTGGCAACTTTTCTAAATCTATCTTTCATTTTGATTGTAGTCCTTATTTATTGTAGAATACACTTAGCCTAAACGAAATACAAATGCATCAATCAATCTTCGGCGAACTCAGTCTCATTATAGCAATCGGCACAGGTATTGCGCTTTTAATGCGTGTCATTCGACAGCCACTAATAATTGGTCACATACTTACGGGTCTTTTAGTTGGACCAAGTTTTTTGCATCTGGTCAAATCAGCCGCAACAATCGAAATATTCTCTAGCATAGGCATAGCACTGTTATTGTTTATTATTGGTTTGGGTCTAAATCCTAGAGTTATACGAGAAGT
The DNA here is from genome assembly GCA_964349985.1 of uncultured Candidatus Saccharibacteria bacterium. GTDB lineage: Bacteria > Patescibacteriota > Saccharimonadia > Saccharimonadales > CAYGIR01 > CAYGIR01. The sequence goes on along the minus strand of CAYGIR010000008.1, from coordinate 11,880 downwards.
TGGTAAGGTCGCAGCACTAACTGGCACGATTCAAGTTAGCATCAGTTTAGCACTTGGCTATGGCGCAGGACTTATGCTAGGTCTTACGCGCATGGAGTCGTTGTTTTTGGGTGTCGCGTTGTCTTTTTCCAGTACAATTATTATCCTAAAGTTGCTTAGTGATAAAAAAGAGCAAACTCGTTTGTATGGCAAAGTTGCTACGGGACTTTTGCTCGTCCAAGATATTGTAGCAACCCTGGCACTGGTATTTGTTACGGCTAGTAGCTCTCCCTCTGGTTTTTCATTTGAACAGTTACTAATACTTTTGGCTAAAGGCGTTCTCATCGGAGGCGTGTTGTTTGTTATCGGGACATCAATACTGCCTCGAATGCACCATCTCATAGCCGGAAGTCAGGAATTTTTATTTTTGTTCGCTATAGGATGGGGCTTTGGTAGTGCAGCTCTATTTGAGCGCGCCGGTTTCAGCCTGGAGATTGGAGCCTTGATAGCTGGCGTAGCTCTTGCGGGGCTACCATACACCCAGGAAATAAGCGCTCGGCTGCGACCGCTACGGGATTTCTTTATCATTGTATTCTTTATATCGCTTGGAACAAGGCTAGTATTCGATAGCATAGCTACACTCGTCCCAATAATTATCGTTAGTTGCTTGATCGTCATAGTACTAAAGCCCCTGATTATTTTAATTATCATGGGCTTTATGGGCTATACCAAACGCACCAGCTTCAAAACAGCTATAGCTATGGGTCAGGTCAGTGAATTTTCACTGGTATTCGTAATTCTCGGCAACCGTATCGGATTAGTTTCTGATGATCTAGTGGGGATAGTCACCATGGTAGCTTTAATATCCATCGCTGCCTCAACTTACTTGATACTGTACTCCGATAAAATATTCAAAACCATTGATGAACACTTAGAAATGTTTGAATATGGCAAACCCCGACCAGAACGCGAATCACGCATCCACTATGATTTGGTCTTGTTTGGATACATGCGAGGTGGCCATGAATTTTTAAAATTATTCCACACTCTCGGCAAGCGTTATGTAGTCGTAGATTATGATCCGGAAGTCATAGATACACTGGAGCGCCAGAAATCCAATTATTTGTATGGAGATGCGACCGACATTGAACTTTTGGAAGAGGTGGGGTTGGAACACAGCAAGCTTATTGTATCTGCCATGTCAGATCACGAGGCCAATGTATTTCTAACCACGTTGGCAAGTAATATCAACCCGCAGGCTGTGATTATATGCTATGCGGAAAATGCCACGGAGGCTGGCGAACTCTACGAATTGGGCGCAAGCTATGTGATGGTACCTCACTACATCGGTAGTGAAAAAATAAGTGCCTTTATACGCCACAGTGGTCTGAAAAAAAGTGAATTCAAAAAGTACCGTGAAAAGCATCTTTTGTACCTACAATCACATTTCGACACTATGACTGATTAATCAGTGTTCCGTATATAATTTGTTTTTCTTTAGGTAATTCTGGACTACAGCTGGTACACTCGTTACTTTTTGATGACGCTTCAACTCACGGCGAATAACCGACGAAGATATATTTTCACGAGCTGGGTACACGATCTGCCAATTGAATTTTATATTAGTAACCTGCTGTAACATATTAAGTTTGGTTTTTAAATCCTCGACTTCCTTGTGTCTACTGGCAATCAATAGCTCCACATCATACACCAAGGCCTCTATGTTGGGCCAGCTAGCAATATGGTCGACTACATCATCCCCAAAAAGTAATACCAATGTATGACCGGGAAACCGCGCGTGCAATACTGGCAAAGTCTCATACATCGTAAAACGCGCTTGTTCCAAAATAATCATACCAAAGTGAGGCTCGTGCTCTATAGCCAATCGCACCATAGCAACACGATGCTCCAATGCCCGAACGCCCTGTTTGCGTCGTGGTCTGGGCTCTGGCAAAAACATAACTTTTTCAATGCCATGTTCCAGAGCCATCCGAGCAAAAGCCAAATGCCCCTCGTGAATCGGATCAAACGTCCCCGCGAAAATCCCTATTTTTTTCATCATGCAACCTTGCTTAGTTTTTCAGAATTGTCTGTTTTGATCATTTTCTCAGACTTTTTACCGAACAATAATGTAACGTGCTTTGCTATTGTATCTCTTTTGGCTATTATATTTCCTTCTCTCAGCGTTTCGCCCGTACAAACATCAATTTTATGATTACACGCAGGACATTCCCAACAATCTTTTTTAACGACTTTAGCTTTTTCAACCATCTTTCGACATTTAATGCAACGAATTGTGCCGGTTGTTGTATCTGCCCCTTCCCTGTCTTTGCCACCAAATGCTTCCTGACGCGAATCATCAGCATTCAAGCCTTCATTGGCTAATTGCTTGTTTAATTCTATCTGTCCAGCACAGCCACCATATGTCCGCTGTGCTCTTGTACCAGTTTCGATATTCTGAGACAGTATCAAGTGAACCTCGTGTTGATTCATGGGGCAAATGTTTGTTGTATAATGATCTCCGACCAATGACTCAAAGCCGGTGACTTTTTGGTTACGACTAGCCCGCTCCAAGCCTTTGCGTAATTCTTCTACGACAGCGTATCGGACCATAGAATCAATTAATTCGGCGGAGTCATTATCAAATTTCTGGGAATTGCTCATTCTAATCAAACGCTGAATTATTTCTGGTTTTACATTAGATATATCAGTTTGAAGTATAGCTCTTGCGAATGATTGTAGTCGTTCGTTGTTACGACCTGTACACACCCCCTGCCCGAGACTAAAGTAATAATGGTCAAAGAATTGTCGCACAATGGCTTCATTATTCTGCACATAAGCAGTTATGGAACTCTTACTATTACCCTCACCAATCCGTCGATAATATTCATCCCGTAATGACCTGACGAATGCTTCAGACTCCTCCGGACTAGCCTGCAATTCAATCGCATTCCGAATCCAGGTATTTGGTGATTCATTTGCCGGCACAGTAATATCTATATTTGCAAATAGCTCCCTCCACACCTCTAAATCACTCCTGTCAACAGAATATGATCCAACGACAAGCGTGTTCTTGTCTGCTTTTGTATAAGATTGCAGATAAGCCAGTCCTCCTTTGTAGCCTAGTTTTGTGTAGGTTTTATTGTGTATTTTAAGTTCGTCTTTGGGATCCATACAAAGCACTATCCGCGATTGACCAGGCTGTAGTTTATCAACCAGACGAGCATTTTCCAGATCGTACCAATCGCGCACGGCTTGAGCCCTAAATTCTGGCTGATCATTCGCCATCTGCGAAGAGCATTTATAGCCCTCTTCAATCATGGCTACCATGGGTCCGCCATCAGCCTTGCACGCCATACCACCAATGATTTGGTAAGTTTTGATTTTATCTATATCTAATTGTGATCGAAATTCGGGATCAGTCTTTAGCATCTCCGTAACGGCGGTTTCAAAATCGCCAAAAGCCAGTTCATAAATAACGTCTCGACGCTCATAAGCCATGGACCCCTTGGCTGCCGTAGCCCCCAGTTGCTTGATGGTAGACAGAGAATGCGCATATCTTTCCGTAGTCGCATCGGTTGACTGTCGCCCAACTGTTTCGGCCGTGGATGTTCCGGTCATGCTATATAAAAAAACTCTCTCTCCGTGGCGAGCAAGGGTATGGGAAACTAATCTTCATGCTCCTGCTCGGGAGGCTTTAATTGCTGTATCGGACTTGTGAGAGGATCGACCTCTCACATCACCGTTGCGGCACAGTTCCCGAATTTCACGGGATTCCAGCGTTTTTCATAAAAAATGTACTTGTAACTAGTAGGATAACATAACCATGGAACACTATATGTAGTGTTTTTTACAGAATTTTTGGTTTACTTTGACGCGAATGCCATAAGAGCTTTGGTTTGGTGCAGAACAGCATCCAGAAAATCGCCACCCAACTCGGATCGCTCGAGAGCTTGAGCTTCGGTATCACAAGTCAATATACCAAATCCAACGGGCATATTATTATCCAACTGTACTCGTAGCACGCCATCGGTCACAAATGACGCGACATACTCAAAATGAGGCGTGGCTCCTTTGATAACACAGCCGAGAGCGAGTAGCGCGTTAAATTGCCCGCTTCTTGCCATTTGGGCCAGCACCAACGGAATTTCAATTGCTCCAGCAACCTTTATTGTGCGTATACTATCTGACTGAATCTGATACTCCTGAGCTCGCGTCAATGCGCTTTGATAGAGCACATCAGTAATGTGACGGTTAAATCGGGCAACAACTACGCCGAGTTTCCAGTCTTTGGCATCAAAGGGTATAAAATTTTCTTGCACAGACTTTTGCATTAGCTCACTCGGCTTTCTGTAATATTGAGAATGTATTTGCCTATAATATCAAATTCCAGATTAACTTTGTCACCGACTTTCAACGTGCCAAGAGTGGTATGCTGAAGCGTATGTGGGATCAGCGACGTTCTGGCAATATCATTGTTAACTCGCGAGACGGTTAACGCTACACCATCGACAGTTATAGACCCTTTGTTGACTACAAGCCCTTTATTTTTAGGCGTAAACTCGATGTATAACTGTCGGTCATCACCGCCATCTACCTGAATTATTTTACCCACTTCATCAACATGTCCCTGCACAAAATGCCCACCAAAACGATCAGAAACCCGTAGCGCACGCTCCAGATTAACGCGCTCTGGGATAGTAATGCCAAAAACCGTTTTGGCAAGCGTTTCGCTCATGAGATGACACGAATAGCGATCCTTTGCAATCTTGACAACAGTCAGACAAACACCGTTGGTGGATACTGATTCACCAATCTCTAGATCAGCCCAACCAACTGGTTTCTGAAATGTTAGCGACAGCCCATCGGTTGTTTTGTGGTGAGCCAGTATCGCCGTAGTGTCGGTTATGATTCCTGTAAACATGTTATTTATTAAACCATTGACGGGCGGCAATCTCATCATCTTTCATAGCCGCAATTAAATCATCGACCGAATCAAAAGTAGTGTTTGTGCGATAAAAATGTTGAACATCCAGCTCCAGCTCCAGCCCATAGTAGTCTTGGTCAACGATATTTAGTAAATGTGCCTCAATTCTATGTTCAACATCTCCCACCGTGGTGGGCGTACCGATAAAAATCAACGTCGGGTGAGCCACGTATCCACCCAAGTTCGCATAGCCAAAATACACACCGTCCATCAACTGTGTATTAACAACTAAATTTGCCGTGGGATAACCTAGCTTTCTACCATTACCGGCAAACTTCCTGGTGATTCCACGCAAGTTTTCTAGACTCACATTGATCATATCTATTATAAGTGTACACTGGTTTTACCCAAAATTGCTCATTCGTAGCCGGACTGGGCTGGTTGGAGGATGAGGGAATTTTGTATAATCCCAACGGCAACAGTGATTAACTGAATATTGTTAGAACTATCATAATCATTAACCCAAGCACAATCCGATAATAAGCAAAAACGTGTAAACCATGTTTTGCCAAATATCCTAACATAAACTTGATAGCAAACAGTCCGCTCAGTAGTGCCGTGATTATACCTGTCAAAAAAATTGCTTGTTGATCACGAGCACTCGAAAGTACTCCACCCTCACTAAATACCTTGAGCACCGCCCCGGCCGTAATTGGTATGCCCAACAGGAACGAAAACCGTGTTGCCGATATGCGATCAAGCCCACTCAATAACCCAGCCGTAATAGTACTGCCAGAACGTGAAACCCCAGGAATAATCGCCAAAGCTTGTGCAAACCCCATAGCCATTGACTGGGTCGTAGTTACATCTTCCAACGTAGAGTGTCGTCTAAACCGATGATAGTATCGTTCGGCAATGAGCATAATCAACCCAAACAGTAGCATCGTGCCACCTACCAAACGAACCGATCTGAACTGTGATTCAGCCCGACTTTCCAGCAGATAACCAATAACCGCCGCCGGTATGGTTGCCACAATCAATAACAGCGCCAGTCTAGTATTTTCATCCTTTCGAAACAGCGCCACGAAATACTTGATCAAATCATGCCTAAAATACGCCACCAACGCTATCAATGTACCTAAATGCAGGGCAACATCAAATGCCAGCCCGTTTTCGGCTACGTTCAGAAGATGATGGAACAATACCAAATGTCCAGAGCTAGAAACCGGAATAAATTCCGTCAAACCCTGTACCAACCCCAAAATTATAGCTTGTAGGATATTCATACGTCTTGTCTATATTAACTCAAACGAGCCTTTAGAGCACTCAGGCGAGGCATGAAACTTTGAGCGGCACCTTCCAGCCCGAGTACCTTAAGCGCGCCGATCAAGACATATAATTCATCCAAATCACTGTCTTTACGCAACGCGCTTTGTTCAACCTGACCAAAACAATACTCAATCTTCTCTATCAACCATTTTTCCTCACTAGGCTTGATCTCATTAGTAGGAAGTTTTGGAACATTCTCGTAATCAAGAACTTCCAGCGAACGAGCCGAATAATCCCGTTTGCGTATGTGACCACGTTTGATCAGACTATTAATATGCAATGCAACCGTGGCGACAGAATTATAGTCAAGCCCTGCCATTATCTCACGGTAGCTCGGACTATAGCCATGTTCCGCGATAAAGCTCTCTATGTAAACCAGTAATGCTCTTTGCTTTTTAGTCGGTCGCAGGGTTAATTTGTCTTTTTCCATTTATCATTAGCTTAATTATTTTTCAGGGAAAACATAGTACTTGTACCATAAATAATTCCAAACCGTGAAAAAGCCCGATGAAACGAATTGTCCCAGGTATGGTGTAACACCTACGTTTTTGAGACCCAGCACAATGAAATAATCCAGCACAAAATCAACCAAAGTTATAATCATATAACGCCCCGTAACTTCCAATTGATGTTTTTGCAATTTGGGATTATTGAAAACCCAATAACGTTGTAGCAGATAATTCACCAGCCAACCCCCAAGGGTAGCTAGTGATTTTGCCCAAAAGAAACTACCTCCAATAACCTTGTCGATCACAAAAAATATCAAATACCCAGACCAAAAATAAGCTCCACCACTAACCAGGTATTCAGTAATCCGTTTTACTTCTCGGGCCTCTTCTTTTTTTCTCAAGTGAAACGTCATTCTACAGTAGATTATACTCGACTTACCCCCATTACGCATCAGAAAGGACCCTTGCAACTTGCAAGCCCACCTTTTCAACCACCTTTGCAAGGTCGGACCTTGCAAAGGTGGGCTACTATGCGCAAAATTCGTGTACAATTAACCCTTATAGTATGATTGAGTCGTATGATGAAAAATAATGCCTCGCTTGCATATGCTTTTTTGTTGATAATTGGTGATTTTGGCGCCTTATTAGCGGCTTTTAGCGTAGCTTACGTATTGCGCGTCAAATTTGACCCAAGACCATTAATCGAACAAATCCCAGCCTTAACCTACTTCGTTGCCGTAGCCACCGTGTTGCCACTGTGGATTTTGGTTCATGCCTTTATTGGATTATACGACCAAGATGTTTACGAAAGACGTTTTAGCGAATTTGGCAGACTATTAGTCGGGTCATTCCTGGGCATCTTGGTGGTCATTGGCTATGATTTCGTGACGAGCAAAGGCTTGTTTCCGGCGCGCTTAGTACCTGTGTATGGACTGGGGATCGGGTTTGGATTTTTACTACTGTTTAGGACTCTAGCTCAACAAATTCGTCGTTTGCTATACGGGTTTGGTATCGGTATAAGCAATGTTTTGATCATCGGTAATACCAACGCGTCGGAACAAATTGCCGAGATAATTTGCAACACCCGCCTAACAGGTCTAAAGGTTTTGGGTATTGTCGCCGATCAGTCCGAAAAGTTCAAGATTTATGAATCGTTCGCAGGGGCAATTACCAGACTACGCCGTCCCATCCATAGCATAATTCAGACAGAGCTGTACCGCGATCAAGACAAAAATAACGAGATACTTCGGTACGCCCAAGAACACCATATAGCCTACCGTTTCGTGCCGGGTAACACCGATCTTTTTGTCGGCAATCTTGCCGTAGAACTCTTTGGTGGTTTACCCATGATAGCCGTTCATCAAACCGCCCTGACCGGCTGGGGACGCATAGCCAAACGTTTATTTGATCTATTTATTAGCTTGGTTTTACTCATAATTCTGTCCCCGATTCTGCTAATTATCGTTATCCTTGAACTGCTGAGTAGCGGTCAGCCATTGTTTAGACAAACACGTCTCACTCGTTTTAATATTGAATTTACCTGCTACAAATTCCGTACCCTAAAACATAAGTACAACGGGCTTTCGCCAGAGGAAGGTTTTGAGCTAATGGGCAAACCAGCCCTTGCCAAAAAATTCCGTGAAAACGGTGACTTTTTGGCGAATGATCCCCGTATGACAAAACTCGGTCTGATACTTAGAAAGACCAGCCTCGATGAGCTACCCCAGTTGTTCAATGTTTTGAGGGGCGATCTAAGCCTCGTTGGACCACGCGCACTCGTCCCACGAGAACTCGATACTTACGAAAAAAAACACGCCATCCTGAGTGTAAAATCTGGTATTACCGGGCTGGCACAGATATCCGGTCGCAAAAACCTTGGCTATGCCGAACGACGCATATTAGATGTTTATTATGTCCAAAACTGGAGTTTTTGGAGTGATATAGTTATATTGCTCAAAACTCTACGGGTAGTATTGAGCGGGCAAGGTTCCAAATAATCTTGACATATTGTCTTGCCACATGGGCCTATGCCAGTCAGAGTGTGATGTCTATGAATATTTTTGAGTTACGAATCAAACAATCCTACGGTAAACTGGTAGTAACTGAAAAAGGTATTGACGCAATGGAGCTAACAGTGCTAACTCTCACACATAAAAATCTCGATAATTATAATATATGAGTAAAACACCTGCCACCAACCGGCAATCACTTACCAACAATCTCAAAATTGCCATCGTATGTGATTGGCTTACAGGCGTTGGTGGCGCGGAACGGGTTGTGCTGGAATTGCATCGTATGTTTCCTGACGCGCCAATCTATACTTCCCAATACGATCCAGACAAAATTGATTGGTTCACGAGCGCAGATGTCCGAACTGGTTGGCTACAAAAACTACCCATAGGTCTCAAAAAATTCCTGCCCCTCCCGCGTGCCTGGTATTTTTCACGTCTGGATTTAAGTGAGTACGATCTAATAATTTCTAATAATTTTGGCGCTGAATCCAAAGCTGTCAAATTCGGTACTCAGACTACCCACCTCTGCATCTGTAACGCCCCAACGCATTATTATTGGAGTCGCTACAATGATTACATCAAAAATCCCGGGTTTGGGATATTTAATTGGTTGGCTAGACTTGGATTACGATTATTAGTAACTCCTATGAGACGATGGGATTACAAAGCCGCCCAAAAACCCACCCACATGATTGCCATATCAACCCATATTCAAAATGAAATCAAAAAATACTACAATCGTGACTCGGTAATCATCCACCCCCCAGTCGACACCCAAAGGTTTCTACTCCCTACTCCCTACTCCCCACTCCCCACTCCGCCCCGAAGGGGCTTTGTGATAACCGGTCGCCAAACACCTTACAAACGAGTCGACCTAGCCGTAGCCACCTGCACACGACTAAATTTACCTCTCACGGTCATTGGCAATGGTCCAGAACACGCCAAACTGGTCAAAATGGCTGGTAATACCATCCAATTTATAACTAACGCCACCGATCAAGATGTCGCCCACTACCTAGCTAGTGCCGAGGCGTTCATATTCCCAAATTTGGATGATTTTGGCATCGCGCCCGTGGAAGCCCTAGCTGCCGGCACGCCAGTCCTTGCCTACAAAGCAGGGGGCGCGCTAGACTACGTAATTCCTGGCAAAACCGGCGAGTTTTTTGAAAAGCAATCAATTAATAGTTTAGCTACCTGTCTAAATAACTTTAATCCAGCAAATTATTCTTCTGATGATATAAAATCTGTCGCTCAACAGTTCGACAACACGGTTTTCCAAAAAAACTTGCGCCAGGAATTAGCTCGCGTATTACAATAATACTCTGCGTCTTACGCGGGAAAGGAATCACACATGTGCGGAATAGTCGGTTATGTAGGCCAAACAAACCAAGCCACTAGATTTGTATTGGACGGTCTTGAGGCACTTGAATATCGTGGTTATGATTCTGCTGGTCTGGCGACACTTGTTGATGGAAACCCCTTATTGCTCAGACAGGTTGGCAGAGTAGAGGGTTTACATAAATCCGCTCAAGAGCATATTTCAGAGGATACTAGGATCGCCATCGGTCATACTCGTTGGGCAACTCATGGCGCGCCGACTACCGCCAATGCCCACCCGCATGCCAATTCTGCCCAAACGATTTTCGTAGTACATAATGGCATTATAGAAAACTATCAGGAATTACGAACCCGCCTGATCGCCAACGGTCAAATCTTCGCTTCCGAAACAGATACGGAAGTTATCCCTCAACTAATCGACTATTACTTACGGGATGAACCATCCTTTCTCAAGGCGTTTGAAAAAGCTATCAAAGACCTGAGGGGCGCGTATGCCATCGTCGCCCTATACGCCAATGAACCCCAAACGCTTTACGTTGCCCGCCTATCCAGCCCAATCGTAATCGGCGTTGGAGAGCACGAACATTTTATTGCCTCCGATGCCACGGCCCTGATGGATCAAACCAAAAAAGTTATGTATTTGGATGATTACGAAATCGCCGAAGTCACACAGGACGACATCAAAATACACAATATCCATGAGGCCATCAAGGTTGAGCGTGAAACCGAGGAGTTAGATTATGATCAAGAAACAGCAATTTTGGGAGGATTCCCCAACTTTATGCTCAAGGAAATCCACGAAGCCCCTCAGACTCTCCAATCCGCCACACGCGGTCGCCTGCACCCTGAACTAAATACCGTCAAGCTGGGTGGACTAGAGAGCGTTACAGAGCAATTACGCTACATAGATCGGATTGTGATTGTTGCCTGCGGAACCTCGTATTACGCCGGTCTCGTGGGTGAATATCTAATAGAAGAAATCGCGGGCATACCGGTAGAGGTTCAATTAGCCTCTGAGTTTAAATATCGCAACGAACCGTTTTCGCGTAGCACGGCGTTGATTGCCATATCGCAGTCTGGAGAAACGGCCGATACCATAGCCGCACTTAAAAAAGTCGAGCATTTTGGCGTACTACGCCTAGGCATTGTCAACACCGTTGGGTCAACGGTCGCCCGGATGACAGATGCCGGTGTGTATTGCCACGCCGGACCAGAGCAATCAGTCGCCAGTACCAAGGCGTTTATCGCACAGGTTAGTATCCTCACAGAGATTGCCCTACACCTAAGCAACGGTCAATCACCTCTATACAAACCCATCATGGAAGAATTATTAGCTTTACCAGAAAAAATCAAAGAAATCCTGGATAATGCCCAAGCAATCGAAAAATTAGCCCAAAAATACGCCAATGTCCGGGACTTTCTATTCATCGGCCGCGGTGGCTTGTACCCCTGTGCGCTGGAGGGTGCGCTCAAACTCAAAGAAATTTCCTACATCCACGCCGAAGGCTACGCCGCAGGAGAGATGAAGCACGGCCCGCTAGCCATGATTGATGAGAATTTCCCAACCTTTGCCTTTGCCTGTGATTCCCCCTACCTGGAAAAAACCCTATCCAACATGGAAGAAATCAAAACCCGCGGAGGACCCCTAATCGCCCTTGCCACAACCGGGAACAACCAAGTCAGCAAACTGACGGACGATGTGATATACGTCCCAGAAACATTAGAGCAACTTCAACCCCTGCTAGCTGCCACGGTAGTCCAACTGTTCGCCTATTACGTTGCTATCACCAAAAACCTAAACGTAGACCGCCCCAGAAACCTAGCCAAATCCGTCACCGTGGAATAA
>CAYGIR010000007.1:0-20354 GCA_964349985.1 uncultured Candidatus Saccharibacteria bacterium | reverse complement strand
AACGGGCTGGATTTGCCCGTGCCAGGGTTGACGGTGTGGTGTACGCGCTGGACGAGTTTCCGGAACTGGACAAAAATTTTAAGCACAATATTGAGATCGTGGTTGATCGGCTAATTAATGATCAGGGTAGTCGAGGCCGGATGGTTCAGTCCATAGAGCAAGCTCTGGAACTCGCCGACGGCAAATTAAAAATCTTTAATGCTGATACTAAAGATGAGTTTAGTTATTCGCTGATGTACGCTTGCATTGACCATCCCGATGTTGTCATCCCGGACCTGGAACCACGTACTTTTAGTTTTAATAGTCCGCACGGAGCTTGTCCGGTTTGTACGGGATTGGGTAACCGGCTGGAAGTTGATCCGGAGTTGGTCATTCCAAATGGGCGGTTGACGATTGCCGAAGGAGCTATTCGCCCATTTAACAGAGTGGCTATGGACGCCTGGTACATGAAAAAAATGCAAGCCGTGGCTGAAAAGCATAATTTTAGTCTGCAAGTTCCGACTGCCGATCTTAAACCAGATCAGCTGGAAAAACTTTTGTACGGTACAGGCAAGCAGACTTACCGCGTGTCTTTGGGGAGTGGTCGGTCTTACGAAACGACTTATGAGGGAGTCGTGTCAAACTTGGAGCGTCGCCACAAGGAAACAGACAGTGATTTTATGCGCCGTGATATTGAGCGTTTTATGCGCGAAAAACCTTGTCATGAGTGCAATGGTCTAAGGCTCAAGCCGGAAGTATTGGCCATAACAGTTGCCGGATTATCAATCATGGATATTTGTCAGATGTCGATAGACGATGCTTTGGCTTTTTTTCAAACTCTTAAACTGGGCGATAAATATCAAACCATCGCTCACCAGGTACTAAAAGAAATAAGCGCTCGGCTGAGTTTTATGCAAAATGTTGGTTTGAATTATCTTAATTTGCTACGTGGGGCGGCTACGCTATCTGGTGGCGAGGCGCAGCGTATTCGGCTGGCAACTCAGATCGGCTCTGGTTTGCAAGGAGTTTTGTACGTTTTGGATGAGCCAAGCATTGGTTTGCACCAGCGTGATAACGAACGATTGATTCGAACCCTCAAACATCTGCGGGATCTTGGCAATACGGTGTTGGTGGTGGAGCACGACGAAGAAACTATTAGAACCGCTGATTATTTGTTGGATATTGGCCCGAGGGCTGGTATTCACGGTGGCCATGTGGTTGCGGCTGGCGCGCCCGCGGAAGTCATGAAAGTTAAATCCAGCATAACAGCGCAGTATTTGTCTGGGCAAAAATCCATAGCCGTGCCCAAAAAACGACGCGTGGGCAATGGCAAATCACTAATCATCAAAGGTGCTCGGGAAAACAATCTCAAAAACATCAATGTGGAAATACCGCTTGGCAAACTGGTAGTTGTCAGTGGTGTTTCGGGTTCTGGCAAGTCCAGTCTAATCAATGATATTTTGGCAAAGGAGTTATCGGCACGGCTAATGCGCGCCAACGAAACACCGGGTAGCCACGATGAAATAGACGGCATCAAAAACCTAGACAAAGTTATTATTATTGACCAGTCGCCAATCGGCCGCACACCCAGGTCAAATCCGGCAACATATACTGGACTGTTCAGCCCAATACGGGATTTGTTTGCCAGTTTACCAGAAGCCAAATTGCGTGGTTATAGCCCTGGGCGGTTTAGTTTTAATGTTCGGGGTGGTCGTTGTGAAAATTGCGCGGGTGATGGAATAATCAAAATAGAGATGCATTTTTTGCCAGATGTTTACGTGTCCTGTGAGGTTTGTCATGGCAAACGTTATAACCGGGAAGCGTTAGAAATCCATTACAAAGGCAAATCTGTAAGTGATATTTTGGCAATGACTTGCGAGCAAGCTCTGGAATTTTTTGAAAATATTCCAGCAATTTCACGCAAGCTTCAAACGCTAGTGGAGGTGGGGCTGGGTTATATTTCAATTGGTCAATCCGCCACGACGTTATCTGGTGGTGAGGCGCAACGTGTAAAACTAGCCACAGAATTGTCTCGCCGTCCAACCGGACGGACTTTGTACATATTGGATGAGCCGACCACTGGGTTGCACATAGCCGATGTTGATAAACTGCTCGGCGTTCTGCACGCCTTGGTAGACACTGGTAATAGTATGATAATCATAGAACACAATTTGGATGTTATCAAAAATGCTGATTGGGTAATAGATATTGGCCCAGAAGGTGGTGACGCTGGCGGGCAAATAATCGCCCAAGGCACACCAGAAATAATTATCAAAAACAAAGACTCCTACACTGGTAAATACTTGACAAGTATGCTATAATATTGCTATGAATGGTGGTAAGTTTCCGGAATATTCTGAGATAGATTTTATGCGGGCTGGGCGTAATTTGGCTGGAGTCCTGGCCTACGAGTTTTCTGAACATCATGGTGTTCAATTTCCGCGCCCAATGCATTTGCTTAGTAATCTAATTATAGTCAGTTATCATCTAGAGGGTGAGCCAGTCGTAGCAGCAACACCAGAAGGTACAATAACCATCAAATTGTTAGCAAGGAGTTCTGACCCTGATAGTCTTGAACCCGTAGCAGAATGGTACATGGATAGAACCGACGTACGGCGTGCTGGAGCGTTACGAAATACACCCGATGACGCGCCAGAAAAATTGTTAAGAAAAAAATCTCGAGATCTCAATATGAGTGAACTTATATCTAACGCGTTAGCACTAGCTCCTGCACAAGATTCTCCCTTTAGTTGCCCTTTCGTAACAGAAATACTTTTTGAGCGAAAGAAAGTGCGTCTTTGACAATTTTCGCACGTATGCGTTTGTCTTTAAGCACGTGAATCGTGGCAGATCCAAAGGTTGCAACCGTAACTAATACTATGGTCAAGGTTATGTATTTATCCAGCCCGGGGATACTATTGCCAAGCCAGTAGCCCAATAAAGTTACCCCGCCACCCCATACACTCCCCCCAATAATATTAAATAATAAAAATCGCTTACGGGGCATTTTGCCTGCTCCAGCGACCAGCGGAGCAAAGGTGCGTACGATTGGCACGAAACGGGCTAATATGATTGTCTTACCACCGTGTTGCTCATAAAAATCCTCGGCTTTTTGGAGGTATTCATGCCTGAAGATTATGCCATCTTTTTTGTGAAATATTCTGGATCCAGTGCGACGCCCGATACTATATCCTACATTGTCTCCCAAGATTGCGGCGATAATCACGACCAAGATCAATGGTATTAGCGGCAGCGTGTCTTGAGATGCCAATATACCAGCCCCCAGCAACAATGTATCACCAGGCAAGAAAATGCCTACTAATAATCCTGATTCCGCAAATATGGTTGCACCTATGGCAATCAATCCACTACTGAGAATTATTTTATCTATGCTAACCATATAGTATATGAATACTAACGGTATCTTGGGTTTAAGTCCAGATGTGATACAATATATTAATAATTACAGATTAGAGGAGAACAAATGACCGTACAGGATATATCGGTGGAGTTAGAAAAACGCGAAGTTATCAAAAAAGGCTTAAAAGCTCTGCGTCAAGGTGGCAAAATACCAGCAGTTATTCATGATCATGGCAAAGAGTCAATTCATGTTATGGGTGACGTGATAGAGTTGCATAAAATCTATCGCGTCGCTGGCAAACACCACCCTATTCAACTAAGCGTGGGTAAAGAGCAGCACCTAGCCATGATAAAAGATGTTGATTTTGAACCTGCCAAACATCGCATGCGTCATATCGTATTTCAGGCAATCAAACTGAACGAAGAAACAGAAGCCGAAGTACCAATTGTATTCAAAGAAGTGGAAATACCTGCCGAGAAGCTGAGCTTGCTGATTCTTAAACAATTAGACAGAGTTCAGATAAAAGCTTTACCCAAGGATCTACCAGATGAAATTGTTATTGATCCAGGTAAATTAACAGAAGTTGGCGATCACTTAACAGTGGCAGATCTTGAGGTCCCGAGTGGAGTCACGGTTCTAAATGATTCAACATTGCAAATAGCTATCGTAGAAATGCCAAAAGACCAAGAAGCTGATGCTAACGCTGCTGCCGCTGAAATGGCTGGAGCCACTGAGACCGCTGATGTAGCAGATACGGCCGAAAACAAAACAACCCAGGAACCCGCATCAACGGAATAATCCCAACAGAGCATAAGATTTAGTCTTCGAGTAAAAATCCACCAGATTGGTGAGCCCACAATGCGGCGTACTTACCTTTATGCTTTAGCAGATCCGCGTGGCTACCGTTTTCGACGATCATGCCTTTATCTATTACGATAATTCTATCCATGTGACGCAAAGTTGATAGGCGATGTGCGATGGCAATGACTGTTTTGTTCTGCCATAGAGCTTCAAGGGCTTCTTGTACGAACACCTCGCTTTCGCTGTCTAGGGCACTCGTCGCCTCATCTAGTACTAGGATCGGCTTATCATCTAGAAAGGCTCGTGCGATTGCGATACGCTGTCTCTGACCTGCGGATAATTTTACTCCTCGCTCGCCGACCCGTGCTTCATATTCATCTGTTATTTGCGATATAAATTCGTGAGCATGGGCTTGTTTGGCGGCATCCACTATGTCTTGCCGAGTTACTTTGCGAGTGGTCGCGTAACCGATATTCTCGGCTATGGTTCGATGAAATAGCGTTGTGTCTTGGGGCACATATGAAATCAATTGGCTAAGTTGCTTGGTTGTAGTTGCTGTGCCGTCCAGAAATATTTCGTCAGGCTTTGCCGAGTAGTAACCCAATAGAAGCTTTGTTATAGTTGTTTTACCGCTTCCGCTTTTTCCCACTATACCAATCTTTTCTCCTTTTCTAAGTACTATGTTTAGGTTTGTCAGTATTTTTGTATCTTTTTTATCGGGATAAGCAAAATTCAAGGTATTTATTTCAATATCTTTATTAAAGACAGGCATTGTCGGTTGTGTTTCTTTGGCATCAAAATAGTCGTTAATTATGTTGACTTTACCAAATAAATGAACATATGCTTCTTCTATGCGGGCAAGTTTGATATTGTACCGCGTGACATACCAAATAATTTCCCAGATGAATCCAGAAAATAACAGAATAGCGGATAAAAATGTCGTCAATTGCTCGACCGTTAGCCTACCATTCATAAAAAGGTATACATTCAGGAGGATGGTTGCAGGCCAAATAAGTTGGCGAACAAAAAACGACATCGAACCCCAAAACACCATACCCCAGGCAAAGGCTTGATTGCTTGCTGTCAGAGTTTTGGATTGCTCATGGTCAATTCGCAGACTTTCGATATGCTCTGTTTGGAATGACTTAATATTCACGAAATTGGCGATAGCATCAACCAGTTTGCCGTTTTTGGACGATTGCACATCGGCGAATTTTTTCTCATATTTGATGCTGTTGCGTACGGTATACTTTCCAACGATCGCCATCAATATTAGTCCAACCAGAAATATCAAGCCAGTATACCAATTGACTGATATTAGAATAATAATCACGGCAATCAATTTTATAACTTCATTGGTGTAGTTATAACAAATATCATCAATAAATGTTCTGAGTTCTTCGCCTAGAGTATTTATATAGGATGATAGTTTTCCGGTGAACTTATCAACGAAATATGGATAAGGCTTGTTGATTACCTCTCTAAATACAATTGATTCAAAGCTGAAGCCAATAGGTTTTAGTAACTTCATATAACAATACTCTCCTACACGCCAGGTAATATCATGGACAGAGCTACTAGCAATCAGAATCCAAACATATACTAAAACTTCATGTCTATCAATGGGCGGACTCGCTAGCGCCCCCACCAATTTACCTATATAAACAGGAATTATTGCCAAAGACGAATTGGCAATAATAAACCAAAATAAAACTATGCCTAGCTGAAATTTATATTTGCGCAAATAACTCAAAAACGCACTCATAGAGTGGTGGCGGTGCTTATTCATCCAAAAATCCTCCTGATTGGTGTGCCCATAAGTCGGCATATTCGCCTTGTTGGTCTAGTAGTGCCTGATGTGTGCCGTCCTCTATTATTACCCCGTTTTTCATCACTAAAATACGGTCCATCCTCCTGATGGTGCTCAGGCGGTGGGCTACGATTAAGGTTGTACGATTTTTCATAAGTTCATCCAGGGCGGTTGTAATTAGTTTCTCACTTTTACTATCCAAAGCACTAGTTGCTTCGTCGAGTACTAGAATTGGTGCTTTGCTTAACATTGCTCGCGCAATTGCTACACGTTGCTTTTCACCGCCCGAAAGTTTTATGCCACGTTCGCCAACGGGCGTATCATAGCCTTCAGGTAAAGTGTTTATAAAATCTGCTGCATGGGCGAGCTTCGCCACGTTATAAACTTCCTGATCGGTTGCATCCGAACGACCATAACGAATGTTGTCCATGAGTGAGCGGTGAAAAAGAATTGGTTCCTGGGGCACAAATGCTATATGGGCGCGGAGGTCGTCCTGAGTAATTTTTGTGATGTCTTGAGCATCGATGTAAATGTGCCCATTTTGAATATTGGCAAATCGCATTAATAAGCGTGTTAAGGTGGATTTGCCGGAACCAGAATGACCAACCACTCCAACTTTTTGCCCGGGGTTTATGGCTAGATTAAAATCCGATATCACATCAGCACCAGCATCTGAATAACGGAATCTAACGTTACTAAACTCGATCTGACCTTTGTTGATGCGGATTTCTTCGGGTCGCTTGGGATCTTTAATCTCTGGAGCTAATTCTAATATTTCCGTCATTTCACCGGCATCGGCAAAGGCGAGTGAAATGCGTTCGATTGTGCGGTTCAGGTTGAACAGATTATTATAGATAATCATGATATATAGTTGTGCTGTCAGCACCGGAGCCAGGCCCACACTTCCGCTTGTAACCAGCTTTATAGACAGGAATAGATACAAAAATAGAAATAATACGACAAATAGCCAACGGATATTACGAATATGCGCATCATATTTCCATGAATGCCAGCGTTTGTTATAGCGGTCTTGACTGATACGTGCGAACTGTTTGGATTCGTAGCCCTTGCGCGCGAAAATTTTGACATTCAACATATTAGTAATTACGTCAGCAACATTGGCGGTTACTCGCGAATCGGCATGCGTCGCCGCCCTTGTTATCGGGGATTTTTTGATCGTTAGCCATGAGATTATGCAAATAAACAAAATTGCCCAGATCAGTAAAGCGATACCCAAAATCGGCGCAATAAAGAGCAGTACTATAATAGAGAAAATTAGCATAGCGGCGGTCGGCAATAATTCGAAGACTAGAATATCGTCCAAAGTTTCGTAGGACTTTAAAAAACGATTGAATTGCGTGACCAGTGCGCCAGCAAAGTTATCGCTATAAAAGCGGTAACTGTGCGATTGTAATTTGTCCATAATATATCGCTCCATTTTGTGCAATGTTTTGGCTTGTCTACTCAAGAAAGTGTAATCATTAATTCGCCAAATAATTACTTGAATGCAACAAAGAATTAGCAGCAAATAAAAGGTGCGCCAGATGTCACTGACGGGTAGGGTATGATATTTCCCAAGCTGTTCGAACAACGTTGCCAAATAATATCTAAAGGCTATGTCACCAATCGCAACCGCTAAAATAGGAGCCACCATATTTATCAGTAGGAGCCATTTGTGACTCAGTGACAGCGCAACATAGTGATGTAATGTCCGCCGCGCCATCGGTTTTGAGCCTGGCTGGGGCAGGTTGTGACTATTATTCATCCAAAAATCCTCCTGATTGGTGTGACCATAGGTCGGCGTAGGTTCCGTTTTGACGGATTAATTCTTTATGGGTGCCTTCTTCTACGATTTTGCCTTGATCTAGCACGATAATCCGATCCATTTTTTGGATGGTGCTGAGCCTGTGGGCTATTACTATGGCAGTACGATTTTCCATGAGTTTCCAAAGAGCATCTTGAATAAGCATCTCTGACTCCGAATCTAGTGCGCTGGTGGCTTCGTCTAGCAACAATATTGGGGCGTTTTTGAGCATGGCTCGGGCAATGGCGATTCGTTGTCTTTGCCCTCCCGATAGTTTGACACCACGTTCGCCAACCAATGTATCGAAGCCTTGCGGCAACGCTTCTATAAATTCGAGCGCATGAGCTTGCTTGGCGACTCGTCGTATTTCTGTGTTGGTAGCATCAAGTTTGCCGTACTTGATATTGTCTGTTAATGAACGATGAAACATTACAGGCTCTTGTGGCACATATGCAATGCTACTACGCAGTGTTTTTTGAGTGATCTGAGCAATGTTCACTTCATCCATTAGAATCTCTCCATCGGTTACGTCCATAAAACGCAGCAGTAATTTTGTGATGGTTGTTTTCCCGCCACCTGATCGACCGACCAGACCAATCTTTTCGCCACTCGCTATATGTAAATTCAGATGTCTAAACAGTAGATTATGGCTATTATCTTGGTAGCGAAAGCTAACATCATTCATGGAGATTGTGCCATGATTAATTGTTATATCACGAGTCTTTACCGCATCCCTGATCTTGGGCTTGTGGGTTAATAACTCGGTAAATTGAGCCGCTTCACTCAGGTTGCTTTCTATTTGTCTGTATATCCTGCTAAACTCCCACATTATTCTTGAAAATCCAGAATAATAAGAAAAAGTTACGAACACCGCGGCAATATTTGTACTATTAGAACCGCCAATTACAAGTGCGATAACAACGCCTATGACATTAGTCAGAACGTATAAGGGCGAAGTCGCTAACTCTATACGCTGATTTTGATAATGCCATGTACGTTTGGCTTTGGCCAATGCGTCATGTATGTGATATTCGTGGACTGATGATTCATGTGGTTCATTGGCAAAAGCACGAACCGCATCGATATTGGAAAAAACATCGGCGATATGACCAGACGCGATATTATAAGCCGTTTCTCGTTCAGCCACATATATTTGTCGTTTTTTGATCATAGGCAAAACACATAACAAGGTGATCCCAGTCATACCTATTAAGCCCAAAACTAAAAATGGAGAAAATCGCCAGAGTATAACGGAAACAAATATCAACGGTAACACCTGGCTAAAGACAGAATAGCTTAGGACGTCAAAGAACGCTTCAAAGTTTTTGGCATAGGCAATAGTTTTTTTAGTCAGTGATCCGGAAAAGTTTTCATGAAAGAATGATAGATCTTTTTCAAGCATTTCCCGCATAGCCGTGTTGTAAAGGCGCTCAATGATTCGTGCTTCTAACTGGATTTGCCAATAACCACCAATACGCCAAAAGGCTTCGCCAGTCAGCCAGAGCCCTGCAAAAAGTGAAATGAACGGTATTAACTGGCTGGTCGAAATGGTTTGTTGATCGCCAAAACGTTGTAGCAAATTGCCAATCACCAGAGGCGGAGCATAAAATACCAAAATACTACCTATGCCAGTTAGCAAAAATACAGCCACTGCTGGCTTCCATTCCAGCTTGATTTGGTTTAGATAGTCATTTAGGGCGCGATGAAACGCGCTATGTTGTTTGTGGGGTTGTTTTGAAAAATGCTGAGTCATAAGCGATAGCCTCCTGCTCGCTTGTAATTAGTTGTGAATGATCACAATAGATTGCGATCATGATTTTATATAATTTTACAAAAAGACTTTTTGTTGCTGGCTAGCACGCCAAGGGAGCGACATCACCAAGTGCAACAGATGTAGTCATAATCATTTTGCCGTCCCTTTCCTTTAGTTTAATAACGAGTATCTGAAACTATACACTCTCTGTGAATAGAGGTCAATGTGTTGTATAATTTTTTAAATGGAAGAATTTCCGGGTTTTGGTCCCGATTTTAGCTCTTTGGCGGAAAAACCCGCGCCAGATTTTGAAAAAAAGGATAAAAAAGATGCCAAGAAAGCAAAAAAGGAGTCTTTGTTTGAACGTGGCACTCAAACAGAAGCGAAGAGAGATGATAAATCTGAAAAGACTTCCGAGACACCGAAGGATCCACCACTGGAAAAATTGGCTGATGACGAAAAGCAAATGATTGTGGCGGCTCGTAAGGAACAAGTAGGCGAGGAGTTAGTAACAGCAATCCCAGATAGTATGGCAGAAAAAGAAGCACTCGTTGCCGCTACCTTTCTGGAATTGCTGGAAACAGAAGTTGCCAGCGGTGAGTCTGTAGATCAGGCATTGAATAATTCAGAGGAGCAAGCGTTGGATATAGCTGGTTTAGAGGCTACGATTGTTACAGATCCAGACCAAGTCAATGAGTTTACGGCAGAACAGAATGCTGATGTTCAAGAAGAATCATCGGAAGATGATGACAATTCGACAATTGCGGACACCACTAATGGCGGGATGGTTGTGCCACCAATTACCATTCCTCAACCTACGAGCGGTAATACTTTAGCCCCGCCGTTTACCACTGGCGGTGGAACAATTCCTCCGGTGTTTGGCAGTTCAGGCGGTGGTGGTTTTGCTGGCGGTAATATTTTACCGGTAATGCCAGACACAACACCAAACGTATCCATCAATCGATCTAGTGAACGTCACGCAGTCGGGCGAGGATTGCTGGTCGGAGGTTTGATAGGGTATATGATCGGTCGGCGGCGTGGACGCATTAAAACAGAGAAAAAACTACTACCAATCCAGCATAAATTGGAAAAACAAGTGACAGATCTACAGCAAAAAATTGCGATTCGTGAAGAAAAAATCCGAACAACGGTTAGGGAGCAAGTTGCCAGTAGACCACAAATGCAACAAAAGATTGTGGAGCGCATGGAAAGACTACAAGAATTAAAGCGTAGCCCTGAGCCATCCAATATGCCCGAACGTGATATCGTGCCAAATCAACCCGAGCAACTTGGCAAATTTGCCATGCTCGCTGGACGTGGGGTCGAAACGCAAGCCAGACATCCAGAAAAAATCAAAGACACAGAATTTATGACAACGAGCGAGTTGCTGGTTATCGCAGAAAAAATAACCCTAGAGCACTCTAGCGTAAAAAAATTATTTGAAGCAAATCGGTTGGATGAGAATGGTTTGCGGCGAGTTATTAGCGCATTTTTGCGTGGCGAGCGGTATGAACACGTGATAAATGATAATTTAAAATCGCCAGAAAATTTTGCCGTGCCAGAAACAATCCAAACTAATGGTAGTCGTCAAGCTGTCATATATAATCAAAATCAAAACAATAATTACGCTACATCCATCACCACGCCAACTCCTATGTCTACATCTAGTCCAATCAATCAGCCTGATGGTTTGCCTGGCACACAACCTGTCATCAATGACCCTAAACAGAGCCATTCGCTAAGAGCTATAATCACCATAGTGATAATTATCGCTGTTGTGCTACTAATTGTGATAGGTCGCTAAACTAAATGAATAAAATAATCCTCTATTACAAGTTTGTGCCCATTGCCGACCCAGACATGACCATGCGCTGGCAGAAGGAGCTCTGCGAAAAGCTGGGTCTAAAAGGTCGGATTATCATTGCCGAGCATGGTATAAATGGTACTTTGGGAGGCCCAATCAAAAACGTGAAGGCTTACGTAAAAGCCATGAATTTGACTAAGCAGTTTAAGGGTATGCAGTACAAATGGAGCGATGGCGCAGCCGATGATTTCCCACGGTTATCCGTAAAAGTTAGGCCAGAACTGGTTACACTCGCGCCAGACGAAAAGTTTGAAGTTTTCAATAGTTCAAAGGGTCTCAAGCCCAAGGCTTGGCATGAATATTTGCAGAATAATCCAGATGTTATTGTGCTGGACGCGCGGAATGATTACGAATCTGACATCGGCGCGTTTAAGGGCAAAAATGTCATAAAGCCTAAAATAAAAAACTTTCGTGATATCAAACCAGAATTAGACAAATTATCAAAAGATCAGCCTATTTTGACATATTGCACCGGTGATGTGCGATGTGAATACTTGAGCGCGTACATGAAGCACGAGGGTTTTGCGGAGGTTTATCATCTGGACGGTGGTATCGTAAAATACGGCCAACAGTTTGGCGATGAGGGTTTCTGGGACGGCAAATGTTACGTATTTGATAAACGCATGAAATTAGCTTTTTCTGACAAGTCCAAAGACATCGGGAAGTGCGTGCATTGTGGCAAAAAGACCAGCAACCATATAAATTGCCAAGACGTTAGTTGCAACAGGCTGGTGCTGGCTTGCTCGGGTTGCGCAGACAAGACTGTCCATTGTGACATTCATACATCTCAAAAAGCACTAGCACTATAAAATTTACAAATACAAAAAAGCATTGACAAATATGATTAATAGGTGTATTTTTTAATTAATCATCAAGTGATGAATTTCCATACGACGAGGGATAGCAGTTGCTATATGCCTCGTCTTTTTAATAGGAGATCGGTATGTCGCAAGCTGAGAACCATGCACCGGAAGTAGTCCGGATTTCTGTAGACAACCAAAGCTTTAAAGAACGAATGGGCCGCCGTATAGCGACCCTTGCGCTAGGTGCCGGCGCCACCGCTTATGTCGTGGCGGGCTTCCCTAATCCGTTTGCTGCCGTAGAAGACTTTGTTGGTGGCGTGCGTGATGTTGCAGGCGATGTATGGGATGGTGCCGGAAAAATTCTAGGAAATGGCAAAGAAGCTGCAGATGAGACAGTAGACAAGCTTACTAGCCGCGAGGCGCAGCCCTTAGTAGTTAATCCTATAGACGTAGTGAAGGGCACCGTGCAAGGGAAAGTGGCATTTGGTTTCTCTGAGCGGGAGTATCACATCAAACATGCTGACAAAAAATGGAATACTTGGCTGCCGAGTGGGGATGAATGGGTCATTCTACGTAACGCTACATATGTTGTTAAGGCTTACGTGCCAGGCGATATTCAAATTAGTGGTACACGGCAGAACATAACTGTTTCTTTGCCAGAGCCAGTGCGCGACATGGATGTATCGCTGCGAAAACAGCCGGAAATAAAAGGCCATCCTCAGTTATTTGCCG
The DNA here is from genome assembly GCA_964349985.1 of uncultured Candidatus Saccharibacteria bacterium. Taxonomy (GTDB): domain Bacteria; phylum Patescibacteriota; class Saccharimonadia; order Saccharimonadales; family CAYGIR01; genus CAYGIR01. The sequence goes on along the minus strand of CAYGIR010000007.1, from coordinate 7,447 downwards.
AAATCGGCCAATTGCCTGGAGCCGAAACTAATCCCGCTCAAACCTTACGTGAACTCCACGCGTATGCCAAGAGATTGGCATCACAAGACGCAGAACTAATGTTTGCGGCATCGTGCTGGGGAATAGCATCAGCAGAAAAATTGCTGGTACCAACTCTTGGTCTAGCTGGCCTTGAGGTGTTGCAAGGAACGGCACGTGGCATTGACGGTAATCCAGATAATGATTTGAAACTAGTTGTGCGTGGAAGCCTGAAAGCTAACATGGACCCCTCTAGCCCTGAAAAATTCATCACCCGAGCAGATTGTACCAATATCCTAGGCAATACAATTCCTAACCTGCAGGATGAAACCTTCGTTCTGCCTCGCCGAACAATAGAAGAATTAACACTGGCCCAAGAGGATAAGTAATGAGCGTAATTGAAGGCAAAAGCTATATGGTAGTCAACCAGCCCGGTGGAGGTAAGGTCACTGTCCGACTGAGAACTACTGACACAAGTGGCATTGACATCGACAGTATTAATCAAAGAATTTTTAAAGGATCAGAATCAAAAAGGAATGAGGAGTAATTATGTCATCTTCTGAGACCAATCCCAACGAATCAAATACGCAGACGGAATTAAATCCACTTCTAGCTGTGTATATTGGGCAAATTCTTGAGTCTTATAAGACTTATAACGAAGTTGGATGTGAGCTTTTGGAGCTATCGAATGATATGCGCGAAGCCTTGGAACAAGACACGGGTGAGGACACGGGTGAGGGGTCAGATATCTCTATGAGTCGAGATGTTAGACAGGAATTGGCACGTCAGACTACATATCTAGGGCGTCGGATTCTTGATAACAAGAGCATTAAGAATGGCGTAGACCAATTTATAGATGAGTTATTGCGAACAGATTTGCATTCAGAGCCTCCAGCTATTCCCGATGATGAGATGGTTGGAGTATTTACACCAGTCGATTCATTGATTGATCAGCCTGAATCAAAAATTAAGGATGTTGCGCGAATTTATGATGGAATTGGGCGCAAACACGCGCCTTTGCCCCTGTTTAGTGGTGCAAGGACTAATAGAGCCGTTCGTGCCGCCAGACAACTTGGTTTGACTCCGACGCAATTTCTAGAACAGACGGGCGAGGGGATATACACAGAACCAGACATTATTGAAGTCGCCAGAACAATACGTAGAAGTAAACGAGTGACTGGTGTATTGGCAGGAGCTTTGACACTGAGTTTGGCAGTTGGTTTGGGTGCTATATCTGGGTCTGATAGATCAGAAGCCGTGAGTAGCACTAAATCAGGGTTAATTGATGCCACTGAACAGACAGTGACAACCAATAATGTGGTAGCTCCAGATACAACTTCGCTACCAACGGTGCCCGAGACAACTCTTGCGGTCTTACCTCCAGCCGATACGGTTCCAGTAGAGACTACGATTCCCCCAATTCAGTATTCGGAGTACCAGCTTCGTCTAGGTAAGGCCTTGAATATTGACATTAATGGCGAAACATTAACAGCTCTGAAGGATCGGCTGATTGGATTGACTGGGGAGGCGTGGAATGAGGATACTATAGTTACTTACCTGGGAATTTCTGATGGGTACGTTGGCTCTCGGCGGGTCAAAGACTGTCCTGAAGGTGCGGTGCTGATTCGAAAGGGTGAATATAGGTCAGCAGTGCTGGCTAATTATCAATTAACTACGGAACAGCTAGAGGCATATAACCGAGGCATACCCAAGTTCAATGCGGGCTATTGTTTAGCAGTAACGGAAATGCAGAATTAAATAGGGAGGACAACATGTTACATTCAGACGCAAAATTAAGACAAGTTGGAAACAATATAGACGAGTTAGCGGCTCTAGCTCCAGACGGTGGACTGCCCGAAGGATTAGGAAGAGGAGTTGCAGTTGTAGCGGTTAGTTTGGGTGCGAGCATTCTTGGCGGTATTACGCCCAGTTCTGCGGGAGCGGGTGAGGTAGTGGTTGAGCAAGGGGATAATTTGACGACAATAGCGACCGCGCAAGGCACAACGCCAAATGCTTTGCTTGCACTCGATGCGAACGCTCCTCTTCGGGCTGACCCAGATTTATTACACCCAGGTGATCACATTCATACTCCTGTAGTTTCGACAGAACAGCCCGCCCCCGCTACAACCCCGAGCAACTATGACATCCAGCAGGGTGATACATTATTTAAGATATCACAGCGAATTGGTGTTTCGATTGAAGTACTTAAACAGCTTAATAACATTACAAATCCTGATCTTATATATGCAGGCGAGAGCCTAATAACCCAAGATACTGATAATATTGTAGGGTCGGTAGTGACAGAATTTGGTCCGGGTGAGAATTTTTATGCGGTTGCCACGCGGCTTGGTGCAATACCAGAAGTCCTTATAGCTCAGAATCCGCAATATACGACCGATGGACGCGACCCAAAACTGGTATTTCCAGGGGAAACAGTTGTTTATATGCCTGTACCAAACTCGCCGGTCGAACAGCTAGCTCCAATAGTTGCAACACCTACAGAGCTAGCTAATGTTGTCGCACAACCAGATATGACGTACGCAGTTCAAAAAGGAGATACCGTGTGGGATCTTATCAAGAATGGCGTTACTAACAATGACGGTACCGTCACCAGATTTTACCCAGAAGATATTAACCTGCCAGCTACCATTGATGCAATTCTTATAGCAAACCCTACCTTAGTAAGGGAGATAACCACAAAGGGTCTAGTAAATATCAGGCTTGGAATAGGGCAGGAACTTATTTTGCCAGCTATACCATCAGAAATACCAGCTGCACTACCCGAAGGGGCACCTGAGCCAGTGCCTGTGGCCGAACCAGTGCCAGCGCCAATCGCGCCAGAAATACAAGCAGCCGCGGCTACTCCTAGTCCTGAAGTCAAGCCCGCTGAGCCTCCTCTTCCAGAAATGACTGACGTAGAAGGATTAAAAACCTTCATCTGGTACTACCTAACGGTCAACAAAGGCTTGAGCCCTATGATAGCCGCCGCCTTCATGGGTAATATGCAGGCCGAGTCTAATTTTGGACCAGCACGTATTCAAGGTGAGCCCATGGAAGTTATTGGTGACGACCCCCTACCAGGGAGGGGTTTTGGTACAAACCAGTGGACTTACCATACTAGACAGCAAGGCTTGAAGGATATGGCTCAAGCGAGCGGAGTTGCCCCGAACTACCTCCCGCTACAACTAGAACATATGATGGCTGAACTGCAAGGGTCATATCGTAAAGCATTTGACAATATACTAGCTGCTAAATCCATAGAAGAGGCAAGTGATGCTGTCATGGTTTACTATCTGAGTCCGAAGAATCAGAGCGAGTCAGCCAAGGAAGAACGGCGGGAATTCGCGCGGGCTATTTTCAGTCAATTTAATACCCCACCACCCGAAGTAACACCAGCCCCTGAAGTAGTCACACCAGCGCCCGTAGGCGAGCAGCCGGTATCAGCCGTTGTTGTTGCTCCTCCAGAGGCAAGTCCTGCAGAAACACCACCACCAGCTGCTGAGACTCCAGCCCCTCAAGTTACCGAAATTATCGTTGCTACTGAGCAGCACATGGGTCTTATAGATCAATCATCGCGTCGTATTGAATCGAATGGCATTACAACAATTGAGGTTAAGGGCATAAGGGTTAGTGAGAAAATTGCCGATCAGCTTGCTAGAATGCTCACCGCTGCATCTGAAGCCGGTTTTGATGTTACTGCATCCAGTGCCTTCCGAAGTCCTGAAGAACAACGGGCTTTAAGAGGGAAGAATTGTTCTGACCCAGTAAATTCTAGGCCATCAGATTGCTCTCCTGCTACAGCCTATCCAGACGATCTTGCAACAGCTGAGATAGAAGGCTCGCTACATCAATCAGGAGAAGCTCTTGATGTTGGAGATAGAGGAAAATCTTTGACATCCTGGAGTCAACCACTTTCTAAATGGCTAGATGAAAATGCGCCTAAATTTGGATTTAACCGCAAAGTCAAAACAGAACCATGGCATATATCCCCAACTGGTCATTAGGGATGCTATAACGCAATCTAACAAGAAGAAAAAATACGCAAAAGCAGGAAGGTAGGATTTTGATAAAGTGTCGTCCATAATATTAAATCAAATGTAAATCAAAGGAATTATTATGAATTTAGGTGAACAATTAGGATTCGGGGTTTTGGCGGGTGTTGGTGCTTTTGCCTTGGGTGCGATAGCTGTTCGCAAAGGACACGAGCAGTTGATGCTTAATCCCGCGCAAGATAACCTTGATTGCGCGGAAGCATTAGACTCAAACACAAATCACGACACAGCAAACTTACCAAAGGTTTGTTCGGAAAGATATTTATCGGAATATATCACAGGTCCTGACACTAGCAGGGAGGTCTGGGGAACCGATGCCGGAGGTCAATTAAGTAAAATCAATTCCAACACTATAAATTACGGCAGTACGGAGAAAATTGTGACCGACGCGAGAGTTAACCTGGAGGCTGTTAGGGCTGAGCAAGATAATTATACTGTAACTGGTGGTGTGATTGGATTGGTTGCTTTGGGCGCTTGTGTCGTATGGAGGCTATCTCGTAAACATCGCTATGGTGTTCATTCAGAGATAGATAGTCAAGACATTGAACCACCTACTAAAGCTCCTTTTCAGGGGCCAACGTTCCCAGCACAGTTATAATAGAAATGTGACAGATAATTTAGCTACAAAATTACAGAATTTGCCGAGTGCTCCTGGGGTGTATTTTCATAAAAACAGCAAGGGCGAGATTATTTACGTGGGCAAGGCAGCGGTTCTCAAAAATCGTGTACGGCAGTATTTTCAAAAAAGCCGGAGTCGTGACCCAAAAACCCAAGCCCTAGTAGTCGAAATTGCCGATGTCGATTGGATGGAAGTCGATAGCGAGCTAGAGGCTTTGTTCTTGGAGGCCGAGATGGTGCGGCGCTATATGCCCCGCTACAATATTTTGCTACGCGATGATAAATCGATGGTTTATATTCGCATAAATTATGATGACAACTTCCCAACCGTTACCACTACACGCCGACCATTAGACGATAGGGCAAAGTACTTCGGCCCATATTTTAGTGTATTGAGTGTTCGACAGGCTCTAAAACTTCTAAGACGTGTTTTTCCATTTGCTACTAAGAAAATTCCTGGACAAAAAAGAGCTACCTTGCACTATCATTTAGGGCTTGATCCAGGGCTGGAAGAAGGTAGAACAAGCCTTCAAGACTACAGAGCAAACTTACGCAAAATAATAGCCATAATTGAAGGTAGGCGTAAAACTATAGAAAAAGAACTGGAACGGGACATGCAAAAATTTGCCAAAAATTCGCAATTTGAAGAGGCGGCAGCGGCTAGAAATCAACTTTTTGCTCTTAGAAGTTTAAGTCGCCAAGTTATTTTCAGCGACAAAGAGTTCCAGGATATTAGTAAAGACCACGCACTCAATGAGCTGGTTGAGCTTCTTGGGCTAGAAGCCTTCCCCAGGCGCATCGAGGGCTACGATATAAGCCACATGAGCGGAACTGACGTAGTTGCCAGTATGGTAGTTTTTACTAACGGTATTAGTGACAAATCAGAGTATCGAAAATTTAAGACGAGCAAGGATATAAACAACGACTTTTTAAATATGCACGAAACTATATTTCGTCGTTTTGCTGAACAGCATCAAAAAAAGTGGGGAATGCCAAGCCTAGTCTTGATAGATGGAGGCAAAGGCCAGCTTGATGCGGCAATCAAGGCCCGAGACGAAAGAGGTCTAAACAAAATTCCTTTTATTGGACTTGCAAAGCGAGAAGAGCAGATAGTAATACAGAAGGCGAAGTCCAATGTAGATCTAAATGCCGACATTCTTCATAGATTAGGTGGCTTTTTGTCAGAATCTGACGATTTTATTCTAGTTAACTTGCCTGCAAGCACTAATCTAGTAAAACTACTACAGCGCATACGAGACGAATCGCACCGCTTTGCCGTCAGCTATCACTCGGTATTAAAAACGAAACGCCAGACGGCCAGTCTGCTGGATGATATACCTACCATCGGTCCAGCTACGCGTAAAAAATTACTCAAGGCATTTAGCTCCATTCGGGGTATTAACCAGGCCAGCAAAGAGGAACTGGAAAGTTTGCTCGGTGCAAAAAAGGCAACAATTATGAGACAATATCTGAGAGCACAAAAGTGACAATTCCTAAAAACTGGAGAAACAAAGTACTGACCTACACCCTAGTAGCACTAATAATAGCCTTCTTGGTGCTTGCTCTCCGGGCTGGCAATGTTTTTCTATCTATTGCGCGTTATCGTGGATATTGGCTACAACAAAACACCCAACCCGTTCCAGATAATGCCTTTATCTATGTGGCACTTGGTGATTCTACAGCACAGGGAATTGGCGCTACAAGCCCGCGCAAAGGCTACGTAGGACAACTAGCTAAACGCATTGAAGCTAGAATTTCCCGTCCCGTACATGTTATTAACTTCAGTATAAGTGGCGCTAAGTTAACTGACCTAGAGCAAAAGTTACTGCCAGAGTTTGACAAGCTTAGCTTAAAACCAGATCTTGTAACTTTGGGAATAGGTTCTAACGATATGCCTGCATTTGACCAGAAAAAGTTTGAAGCAGGCATGCAGTCTATACTAAAACGTTTACCAGAAGATACCATAGTGCTAGAAATCTCACCATATTTCAAGGAAAAAGCTGCCACAAGCAACAAGATTATCAACAGACTCGCTTCCCAAGAGGGTATAAGAGCAGGCCCTCTAGACAAAGTTATACGGGATAAATTGACCTGGCGGACATATGGTGGCGACTTCTTTCACCCCAGTAATTACGGGTACAAACTATGGACAGACGCATTCTGGGAGGTGGTTGAGCCAACACTTCATACTAACTCTGAGACCTAAATTCTAGCTGGAATCCGAACACCCGTTAATTTTACGATCTGCTCCGAGTATACTTCGTTGGCTGTTTTGTAAGCCAGGACTTTCCGCGGCCGGTTGTTAATTTCTTCTACAATATCATCTAATTCAGCCTGGGTAAGGCTGGTAAAATCCGCCTTTTACGGCAGATAACGCCTGACTAGTCCATTGGTGTTTTCGTTCGTGCCGCGTTGCCAGCTGGAATATGGTTCAGCAAAGTAGGACTGCATACCTAGTATGTGCTTTAGTCTGCCATGTTGGTGGTTCTCGCGACCATTATCCAGCGTCGTGGAATGTCTAGCTACGTGCTATTGGGTCGCACCCTGTGCACATGTGTTTTTAAGCGTGTACGGGGTGGTTTGGAGCTGTTATACTCGACTTACGCAAAATCGTCCGTTCCCAGAGTGAATTATCTCGAGCGAAAACTGTTTTGTCTGAAGGAGAGGTAGCCTCAGCTACATCGAGAGAAGAAAAACAGTTTACAGCCGATAGAATTCGATCTGGGGATGGAGGAGTTTTGCGTAAGTCGAGTATACTT
>CAYGIR010000006.1:0-20389 GCA_964349985.1 uncultured Candidatus Saccharibacteria bacterium | reverse complement strand
TTGACGATATCAACTGGCATCCCATGCGAAACAGCCCGACCGCCAAACCGTTTTTTGAAAACTGATACTCCTTGAAGACGTGTCCCCTTGATTTCATCACTGATGCCACCAAAATTGTATAGTGTACAGCCTCGGTCGCGCGCTTCCTGGATACATGAAAATTGCAAATAATAGGACGGAGCAATCCTGCGAAACTGGTCGTCAGAACATCCAAAAACATAGTGCGCTTGATGATCGTAGATAACAATGACCGCCCCCGCAACTATTTGATCACCTACAGTAGTGAGCCCAAGAAATCCGTTATTTGTTGATTCCAGGGTTTTAAATACCGCCCGATAATAGGCCTTCGGCAATAGCCCAAAGTTATTGCGGTTGGACGTAGCTAGCATTAGTTTATAAAATACATCCAATTGATCTGGTGTTGTTTTATGAAAGCTAACCGCGGTGTTGTTACGCTGGGCAAGCCGTATGTGGTACCGTGCAGTTTTGTGAAAATTATCATGAATTTGCGAGAGTTCCGGCGTGATATCCAGCACCCATTCGTTGCGGGGCTGTAAACTGGCAGTCGCCGCAACATAATTTGGTGGTACTTTAAAGTCCAGTCTATTGTCAGCATCAAGCCGTGAAAATAATAATTTGTTATCGGGTTGTGTATTGAAAAACTTTTTTATAGAGGCTGACAGATCAGTAGTCCACTCTGTTACAATTGGTCCGTACGGACAATAATAATACCAAAATCTGCCAGGTAAGGCATATCTGATCGCCATACCACAACCTATCAGCTCGCCAGATTTCTTTATATCAAAATAAATAACTTTTTTGCCAGACAGCTCTTGCCATTGTCCATAAAATGGTGCGTTTAAAAAGTGTAGTTGATTTGGCAGATTAGACTTGATTGTATTAAGATTTTGGGCGTATGCTTTGGCAGACGAAATCGTAGTAGTATATTGCTCGGTCATTTTGATAAACTATATAGGACATCGGTAGTATCGTCCATCGCTATTGATGGGTTAGTGGGGGCTCATTAATTGTGCTAGCCTATGTATGGTTAGCAAAACTGCGATAATGTACCGCAAGTGGTCAGCAAGTATTAAGGGGGGTTATGAATCAGCAAAAAATGTCTAAAAAGAAAATGGTGCTTCGCGGTATTGGCTTCGGCTTGGGGGCGGGGGTTATATTTTTGAGTGGTTGGGGGTTGGGTAGTGGCCGGATAATTCTGAGTCGTGAGCAATTGTTCCGGAAAAGTATTCAAAAGGGTCTGCCATCCAATCTGGATTATTCTGGGGTAGAAGAAGTTTACGATACGCTACGCAGAGATTTTGACGGCAAGCTGGAAAACGACAAACTACTGGATGGGTTAAAAAAAGGTTTGGCAAGTGCCAGTGGCGACCCATATACGGAATACATGACAGCCGATGAATCCAAAGATTTTGATGGTGATTTGAATGGTACGTTCGTTGGGATTGGTGCTGAACTAAACAAGGACATTGACGGAAATATTATTATATACTCGCCATTACCTGGGTTTCCGGCAGAAAAAGCCGGGCTGAAAGCCAAAGACATCATTGTAGAGATAAATGATAAATCTGCCACAAGTATAAGCATAAAAGATGCAGTTGATCAGATTCGTGGCGAAGAAAATACTAGTGTCAAAATAAAAATTGTTAGAGATAAATCTAAAGAACTTGTATTTGATATCGCACGCGCGAAAATAACTATTCCAAGTGTCACCAGTAAAGTACTCGATGGGAAAATCGGTTATATCAGGATTGTTCGATTCGCTGGAGATACAGTAGAGCTGGCGACAGAGGCAGCTACGGATTTGAAAGGTCAAAATGTCAAATCTGTAATTTTGGATATGCGCAATAACGGGGGTGGATACTTGGATGCCGCAATTAAAATCAGCAGTTTGTGGTTACCGCAGGGGAGTCCGGTTTTGCAGGAAAAGCGTGACACGGTAGTCATAAAAAACTACAAAGCAACGGGCAACTCAATCTTGCAGAATATCCCTACAATCGTGTTGATTAACGAAGGTAGCGCATCGGCATCGGAAATAACCGCCGGAGCCTTACGCGATAATAAGGTCGCTACATTATTAGGTGTAAAAAGTTACGGCAAGGGCAGTGTGCAATCAATTGAGAAGTTCCGGGACGGTAGCGCGCTCAAAGTTACGATTGCGCGCTGGTTTACTCCGACCGGCATAAATATTAACAAAGAGGGTATTAAACCGGACGTAGAAGTCAAGCTATCCGATGATGATGCCAAAGCCCAACGCGACCCCCAGCTGGAAGCCGCCCAAAAACAACTTCAATAATAACAGTAACAGGGCTGACTATTGACAATAGACCCCTAAATTGCTATGTTTAGATAGCTAAACCGCCTCGGACTGCACTGCAAGCCGAGGCTTTTATTTTGTATGAGCAGTGTGCATAATGTATATATGGGAGATCGCAAAAAGCAAAAACGGGTGGCTGTCTTTGTAGATGGTAGTAACCTGTATTTCAAATTCAGGACATTGATGCCACACAAAATGGACTTCGTACATTATCGCTACCGAGAACTTATACAGAGTGTACTCAATAGTGACGAGACTATCATATCAATCGGATATTATATCGGTGTAGTCCGTGATACCAAGAAGTCCAAAAATCACCAAAAAGCACTTGAACTAGTTAAGAATCAACAACGTCTATTTGAACAACTACGCCGTCAAAATATAGATATAGTAAAAGGCTATCTCTTGGAGCGGGATGGTAAATTTTTTGAGAAGGGCGTTGATGTTCGGCTGGCAATCGATATTGTGGCTGGTGCATTTGATAAAACGTACGATGTGGCTTTTGTTGTCTCTTCAGATACCGATTTAATCCCGGCAATACAAAAAGCCATGGGTTATAAAAAAGAGATTGTACATATTGGCTTTGAACACCAACCAAGCCTGGCACTTATTCGATACTCTAGCCGTTCTCAGCTAATTCGTCGCACCGATGCGGAAAAATTTACAGCCAAGCCACTCAAAATCCGTAGATTTGATCAAAATTTGTAGAATATCTTGCATCTGCTCAGGTAGTAAGGTAGTATCTACAGGTATAAATGAGAGGGCGGTACGGGAGTGGCAAGGACTCAGACTAAGTTTATATTTGTTACAGGTGGAGTTCTATCCGGACTCGGCAAGGGTATAACTGCCGCTTCGATCGGCAAGCTCTTAAAAGCCCGTGGTTTATCCGTTAACCTCCAAAAATGCGATCCGTATCTGAATGTCGACGCTGGATTATTGAATCCTCGCGAACATGGCGAATGTTTTGTGACCAAAGATGGTGCCGAGACTGATCTGGACCTCGGGCATTATGAACGTTTTGTGGATGAAGAAATGACTTCTCGTAGCAGTCTAATGAGCGGTAAGGTGCTGCTGAAACTTATTCAAGACGAACGGGCGGGTAAATTTGATGGCGACGATGTTCAAATTATCCCTCATCTGACTGGAGCCATTCAGGATTGGATAATCAAAGCTGGTGAGGGCTTCGACGTACATATCGTTGAAATTGGTGGTACTGTGGGAGATTATGAATCTCTATCCTTCATAGAGGCTATTCGTGAATTGGGTGTTAGGGTTGGGCTGGATAACTGCGCTTATGTGCATGTGGTTTACTTGCCATATCTTGGTGCCAGCAATGAGACCAAAACCAAACCAGCTCAAAACTCCGTGCGTGAATTGCGTGGTCTTGGTATTACTCCGGATATTCTGGTTGGCCGTAGCGAACATCCTGCCGGTAGTAGTGTTAAAGCCAAACTGAGTCTTTTCAGTGGTGTGTCAGAGGATGCTATTGCGTTATTGCCGAATGCTCGAAGTATTTATGAGGTGCCCTTGACGTTAGAAGATGCTGGGATAGCGGACGTTTTGGCACGCCGCTTAAATCTTAGAATTAAAAAGCCTAATCTGAATGATTGGCGCGATGTAGTAAAACTGGCAACTACGACATATGACAAAAAGTTAAAAATCGGTTTTGTAGCAAAATATATGGATAACACCGATACGTACATGTCTGTCTTTGAGGCGTTAAAAGCGGCGGCCTGGCACAATCAGTGTTCGATAGACATTACGTGGGTGAATGCGGCTGAGTTTGATGAACCAGGGACAGATATTGCCACAGCATTGCAAGAATATGACGGAATAGTTGTACCTGGTGGGTTTGGTCAGCGTGGACTGGAGGGCAAGATAAAAGCCGCGCAATACGCCCTTAAGAATAAAGTACCATATCTAGGTCTTTGTCTTGGTTTACAGATGGGAGTCATCGCAGCGGCTCGGAATGCGGGTATTGCTGATGCCACTACCTTTGAGCTTGATACAGAAGCTAACAACATGGTCATAAATACTATGAAAGACCAAAAAGACAAATTAAGTACCGGTGGCACAATGCGACTAGGTGATTACGACTGTTCTCTAGAAAAGGGTAGCTTGGTAGCCAAAGTCTACGGTACTACGAAGATTGTTGAGCGACACCGCCACCGCGGTGAATGTAATAATATCTATCGCGATCAGTACAACTCTTGGGGGATTCGTGCCAGCGGGGTAAATCAAGAAAAAAACTTAGTCGAAGTAATAGAGGGGATTGACCATCCGTTCTTTTTGGCAAGTCAATTCCATCCAGAGTTCAAATCCCGCCCTAATCGACCTCACCCCATGTTTGCCGGTTTTATCCAAGCACTCAAAAACTTGAATATTGTCTAATAATGAGTTACCATAACTTTTATGGAAGACACACAAACACCCCAAGCAAGTACAGCACCCAAAAAGATTTTATTAGTAGAAGATGATGATTCGCTGGCAAGCGTCTATCAAACGCGTCTACAGGCCGAAGGCTTTGATATCCGGCGCGTTGCCAATGGTGAAGAAGCTCTAGCCGCAGCCCTGAGCTATCATCCGGACCTGATTTTGCTTGACGTTATGATGCCAAAGGTGAGCGGTTTTGACGTTTTGGACATTTTGCGTAATACCCCAGAAACCACCAACGTAAAAGTAGTTATGCTCACCGCTCTCAGCCAGGATAGCGACAAAGAACGCGCCAAAAGCCTAGGCGTAGATGATTACTTGGTAAAATCCCAAGTAGTAATAGCCGACGTAGTAGACCGCATCAAACAACACCTCGGAATGTAAAAAACCATCATAATATTGACATATCATACAGCTTATGCTAGTATTGCATTATGAATGAACAAACACCAAAGCCAGCTTTAGATGAACAAGCATTAATTACGCATATACCATCAGGGCAAGAAATGGCTGAGTGGCAAAAAGAACGTCAGGCTTGCCTTTCACACCTTGAAGAGACTCTCACTCCAGGTGCTTTGAGGGCGGTAATAGCAGGGTCTACTGAAGATGCTGCCGATTTGAATCAGCAATTTCCTGCGCCTCCTCGGACAGGGCCATCGGCAGGCGAAGTAAACAGGAGCATGATAGAAGGTATGCCTGAGGGAGAGCCTTACATACCAGACCCTAGCGAGAGAGTTATCAGAGGAGCAGAGATGGAAGCTTTGAAAGCTGAAGCAATGCGAATACAAGCGGCATTGAATCAGGAACAGCAGACTTAGAGGAGTTGAGGTTTTATTCGACGGTTACTTCTGTGCGGCGGACTGATTTGCCGGAGAATAGACGGACACGTCGTTCGGAGAATTTGACTACTCCATCTTTGGCGGCGTGGATTGTGTAATTGCGCGACAAAAACGTGCCATTGCCGGAGCGTTTGGTAGAACCGGTTTGGCGTACGATAACCTGACCCGTTTTTACTTCTTGACCACCAAAAAGCTTAACGCCAAGGCGTTGTCCGGGGCTGTCATGATTGTTTTTGGAAGTTCCACCAGCTTTTACATGTGACATGAATTATTGACCTAATTTACATTTACCATTTATCATTGCCGAACAAGTACTACGAGTTCTCGTCCAACTATTTGACCTTCGCGGTGATATATCAAATCACTACTACTAGCCCACTTAAATACCAGCCGAGTATACCCCAAATCCCCCAAATTATCAAGTATTTTGAGGTGAGTGAAACCAAATTTGGTATTCCAGGCGGGGATTGCCATACACATTCGGAAGCCGGACTTTGTCTGCCGAGCAACGTTTTTCAGAAATTTTTTATGAATTAGATCCACGTCTTGCATGACTTCGCGCAAGATTTCTGGTTTGGGTAACGCCGAGAATGGACGACCAAGGTATGTTTCGCAGGCTATGGTATCAAATGCCTGCCAGAGATGAGCAGTGGCGTCTCCTGATTCTAGGCGGTACGACGTACGCGGTACACGGTATGATTTTGCCAGCCAATCCAGATTGGTTTGAGAATATTCGATCATTCGAAGTTCTATATCACTGCCGTAAGCTCTCATTCCCATCAGTAGTGCTTCCTGCAAAATTACTCCCGTGCCACAGAAAGGGTCCAGCACAACTGTGTTGTGAGGAGCAGTGAGCAGTGAGCTATGAGCAATGAATTCACTACTTACCTCAAGGGGACCGAGAGCTAAATTGATAATTATTTGGGCTAATTTGGGAGGGAGCATGCCAACTCGTGCGTCACGTTTTGGCCTGGCCTGATCTCTGGCGGAGTAGGCAGTAATGTCTTGGACCTCGGTGGTCTGGGCTAGATAGGTTTGGTTGCCGTGGCGAATAAAAAGTAATTCCCAGGCACGTTCACCAGTGAGGTGATTATGTAATACCTGCGCGCTGGACAGCTCCGGGGTTTTGTTTGGTATCACTCGGACGGATCGACCGGTTGCTTTGATAACTTTTTTGAGCTCCAAACCTGTCGCGCTGATGCGCGGAGGCTTCATGCCCAGATCGTAGAGGCTTAACCCGAGGTTCATCTTGCCAGCAGGTAGGTATTTGGCATGCTCTGCTACGGTTTGTAATAAATATTTTTCTATCTCAGCCCAGTTTGTAGTGTCCAAAATTGTGAGTAATTTGGCAAGTTTGACCGTACCGCCAAGTCGTGAAAAAGCTATTTGATCCGGGTCTAAGTCAATCAAGCAGGCTTGTTGGCCAATGGGGCTGATGCGTGATGAGCCATAGAGGCTTTCCAGTTCGGCTAGCCCCAAAGCAGGTTGGCGACCTAAAATTGCGATAGTTTGCGTCATAGCTTGTATAATATAGGACTTTCACACTTTCTCACCATCTCAGACCAATCCTGATTGGCTACAAACTGTCTATCTTCTGGCGGTGTAGCTATGGCTAACCCTTCAGAAGCTAAACAGTTTTCGCTTCAGTCAGGATTACTCTGGAATTGGCAATAAAGTGCGCAAGTCCTATAATAGCATCGATGAGTGACAAAGAACGTCAGCGACGCTGGAAAATAGCATTGACTATAGCGACTCTAGGGGCTCTATTTATTTTGGCTTATGCTGTACGGCATCAACTGGTTGATACGCTACACAACTTTGGCAAGGTCAATAGTTGGCTCGTATTATTGATAGTACCGTTGGAGGCACTAAACCATCTGTCGCAGGCAAAATTATATCAAGGGTTGTTCAGAGTTTTGGGTGAACGTTTTCGTACCCGATCAATGTTCAAGTTGTCACTGGAGCTGAATTTTGTGAACAGCGTGTTCCCGAGTGGCGGAGTGAGTGGATTTTCTTATTTGAGTTTTAGATTGCGTCCCGAAAAAGTTTCTACCGCGCAGGCAACACTTGTGCAAATGATGCGATTTGTACTCATATTCGTCGCGTTTCAGATTTTACTTTTTGTTGGTTTGATAGCACTGGCTATCGGGGATCAGGCTAACGACGTTATTATTTTGGTTGCTAGTTCTTTGGCGACATTATTGCTAATCGGAACGATGTTGCTGGCGTTTATTATCGGTAGTAAAAAACGCATAGATGAGTTTTTCACCTTTATAACCAAAGCCTTGAATAGACTTATTCACATCGTTCGACCTAAGCACCCAGAAACGATTAATATTAACAATGCTCGCCGAACCTTTAGCGAATTGCACGAGAATTATATGCATATTCGACGTAATTTGTCCGTTCTCAAGAAACCACTTTTGTTTGGTCTATGCGCGAATATAACGGAGATATCCGCACTGTACGTGGTATATTTGGCTTTTGGGCACTATTGGATAAATCCAGGGGCAATTATTTTAGCTTACGCGGTAGCTAATTTTGCTGGGCTTGTATCAGTTCTTCCTGGGGGAGTGGGTATTTACGAGGCGTTGATGTTGGCGGTCTTGGCAGCTGGGGGAGTGTCACCAGCCATTAGTTTACCTGTGACGATTATGTATAGGGTGGTGAATATGGCAACACAGTTACCGCCTGGTTATCTTTTCTACCAAAAAGCTCTCCATTCTCAGGACATTCCAGATGAAAAGTCCGATGAAGCAATTAAGCACGATAGTTAATTCTATGAATACGATAGTTTTTACGCCATCAGACTTCGTGGCGGTACTTAATCAGACGCTGGAGTTTGCTTATCCATTGGTGACCATAGAAGGAGAGTTAACGAACATACGAGTAAGTCGTAATCAATGGGTATATTTTGATATCAAAGATGATGAGGCGAGCGTTAAGTGTTTTGGATCAGTTCATGTTTTGCCTGGTCCCATTGAAAACGGGATGATGGCACGGATCGTGGCCACGCCCCGGGTGCACGCGTTATATAACTTCAGTCTAAACTTGCAATCAGTCGTACCGATCGGTGAAGGTAGTCTCAAGCGGGCGGCGGATTTATTGTTCAAAAAGTTATCCAAAGAAGGTTTGTTTGATGATACCCGAAAGCGGCGAATGCCGTTTGCTCCAGAAAGAGTTGGTCTGATTACGTCTGGTGAATCCGCAGCCTATTCGGATTTTGTCAAAATTTTGAATGAGCGGTGGTGTGGTATCGGTGTAGTACACATAGATGTACAGGTTCAGGGTGAACGGGCGGTTGCGGATATTGTTCGGGCGATTGAACGCATGAATCAACTCCCAGAGCCGTTGGAGGTTATAGTAATTACGCGCGGTGGGGGTAGCGCGGATGATTTAGCCACGTTCAATACGGAACAGATTGTCAGGGCGGTGGCGGGGAGTAGAGTGCCTACGCTAGTAGCGATAGGCCATGAAGTAGATGTCAGTTTGGCAGAGCTTGCTGCCGATCAACGTGCCAGTACTCCATCCAATGCTGTCCATATGTTGGTACCAGATAAACAATCTATTCGAGCAGAACTACAACTTAGCCGGACGCAAATGTCCAATACAATAAAAGCCTATATTAAAACACAGCTAGATTATCTGAGGGGGGTCACTCCTCAGCTTGGGGAATTGTTGCGAGGGAGTCTTATCAAGGCGGAGGGGACACTTGCGCAAAAGAGTATGTTGTTGGAAGCAATGAACCCTGAATCAGCACTAAAGCGGGGTTACGCGGTAGTTCGAATGAGGGGGAATGTACTAAAGTCTGTTAAATCTTTGCAATCAGGTGATGCGATTGTGATCCAGATGCAAGACGGTTTAGCGCGCGCGACGGTTAATGAGGTAGAATAGACGCATGGCAACAAAGTTTAAGGATATACAAGCGGCGCTCGACACGGTTATTGTTCAACTTCAGTCTGATGATTTGGACATAGACAAGGCATTGGAATTATACAAACAGGGGCAAAAGTTGATCAAACAGCTGGAGAATTATTTACAGACTGCCAAAAACGAGATTACCAAGCTTATATAAAACTCGCTTGCTATGATTGTCAAAAGAGCTTATGTACAATGAAATAATAAATATTATCATCTGGATATGTCTTGCCGTGTTCGTGGCATTTACTTATGTGATTGCTTTTGGCGCGCCGTTTTTGCCAACTTTGCGAGCACGAACGGGCGAAGCGTTGGATATGCTCAATCTTGACCCTGGACAAACCTTGCTGGAGTTGGGTAGTGGAGATGGACGTATTTTGAGGGCGGCAGCCGAACGGGGAGTGTATGCAATTGGATACGAACTGAATCCGTTGCTAGTACTTTGGAGCAAGTTACATACTTGGCGGTATCGCCGATTGATCAGTATTCGTTGGGGCAATTATTGGCGAGGTGAACTACCGCCAACAGATGCGATATATGTATTTTTATTAAAACCGTACATGCAAAAATTGGATAAAAAGATTATTCAAGATTATAAAGACCCTGTCAAACTAGTAAGTTTCGGATTTACTATTCCCAATAAAACGCCAGCTGCAGAGCTAAACGGATTATATTTATATTTGTACAATGGTGAGAGGGAGAGTGTGAGGGCAGGGTGAAATTGTTATCTCTCACTTGCGTCGTGGCGCGTTAACCCTTATCATAAGCAGTATGCAGCCTCAACAAGTTATGCCTGGTGGTTTATCACCTATGCCACCAAGTAATCAACCCTTTCAGCCATATCCAATACCGCCTGGTATGGCTCCGCCTAATCCGGGACAGATGCCACCTATCCCTAAAAAACACCACCCTTGGGGACTTATCATTTCACTTGTTATGTTTATTCTTTTGTTTTTGGGGGCGAGTGGTTTTGGTATTTGGGCGTTTATGGGTCGTGAAGATTACAAAAACAACTCTGATAAAAAATCGGCTCAAGCTGTAACAATAGCAGTTCAACAAGAAGGTACAAAAAAAGACAAAGAATTTGTAGAGCGTGAGAAAAATCCACTCAAGACATACAGTGGCCCGGAGGCATTTGGGAGCTTGCATGTAGAATATCCAAAAACCTGGAGCGCGTATGTAGTGGACGCTGGACGTACTGCTACGCCAATTGATGGTTATTTTCACCCAAACTTCGTACCTAATGTGGTAGGAGGGACGACTTTTGCATTGAGAATTCAAGTCACCAGCCAGAATTATGCGCAGGAAATGAAGCAATTTGAAGCAAAGGTCAAGGCCGGCAAAGTAACCGTGAGCCCCTTTACCCTAGGGAAAGTTCCTGGCACGGCTGGCGCTCGAGTTCAGGGTGAATTGACCGTTGGACAACAAGTTACTATGGTACTTCTGCCTCTCAGAGACAAAACAATCAAAGTTTCCACGGAATCCCAGCAATTTATAGATGATTTTGACAATATAATTTTGAAAAATCTGTCTTTTATCCCATAAATATTATCGTGGAAGTTCTATGTAGGTTCTGGGTAGTCTGAGGGTGTATACTATAGTCAAATAAGGCGAGGGTATTATAGCCTTGAGGCAAACGGGTAATTATTCTCAGGACGATCAACTATTCACTGCTTTAGCACAACAGCTAAAGGTGCCGTTATTACAGATTGCCCGTTTGGCAGAGGCACAACAAGGGACGACGCTAGAAAATATAACAGTCATTAGCGAACATGCTCTACGTTTAGTCGATGCCTATGCTCAGTCGCATTCTCAAACGCAGATCACATTATTACTAGAACCAATTACTACTGGCGCTGTGCTGTATGACGTGGCAAATGATTTGTATCCATTTGCCAAACATCTGGATTATAATATAGAAGTAGATTTACATGGCCGATCGGTCCCTGTTATGGCACATCGGGATTCGCTTAGAGCTATGTTGACACTACTGGGGGCGAGTCTGATCGAGGTAGCTACAGAGGATGAGACTAAACCACGCAGGCTTATATTAGGTACACACAGGTCATCACAAGGTACTATTGTCGGTGCTTTTAGTAGTCAGTTAGATTTGTCAGAACGAGCACTTAAAATCGCTCGTGAATTGTATGGTACCGCGTCTCAGGTAGCACCCACATTGAGTGTATCTGGAGGGGCGGGGCTGGCGATTGCCGACAGATTGAGCGAGCAAATGTCGACACGCCTCAAGACTTATAGACATCGTTCATTTATCGGCATTGGGTCACTCCTGTTGCCCAGTCAACAGCTTAGATTGTTAAAATGAGTAGTCCAACACCCAACATACTATTGATAGAGCCTGATAAAGTGCTTGGTACTATCATAAAAGAAAGTTTCGAGGCTCAGGGATATCGAGTTTCATGGTGTCGTAGCGCGCAGTCTGCTCTGAACTCGCTCGATAAAATTATACCTGGAGTAATCATACTTGAGCCACAATTAGGTGCGCATAATGGTATAGAGTTTTTATACGAAATGCGTAGCTATATGGAATGGAGATATCTACCGGTAATTATTCATACATTTAATAACCGGGTGGCTGAGAAGGTGTTTGAACAGGCATTTGATCAGTTAAACGTGCGAGCAGTGCTTTATAAACCTCGAACCAGCACTGTCGTTCTGAGTAAAACAATTAGACAATTTTTGCCATTATCCCATAACTATAGTGGTGTACTTGAGTATAAAAATGAATAAAATCATTACTAGCGGGATCGTACTGACCAGGACTAATTATCAAGAGTCGGATCGCATTGTGACTTTTATAACTCCAAATCACGGAAAAGTGCGTGCTATCGTTAGAGGGGCACGCAATAGTAAATCTAAGCTTGCTGGAGGAGTAGAGCTGTTTAGCGTTTCAGAAATTGGCTTTATTCAGGGCAGGGGAGGGCTTGCTACATTAGTTTTGGCACGCCTGATTAAGCACTATTCTTTGATCGTACAAGATATTGATCGCACAATGTTGGGCTATGAACTAATCAAGCTACTCAATACAGTGACAGAGGATCATCCCGAAGAAGAGTATTTTGAGCTTCTTCAACATTTGTTTGAGGCGTTGAACGAGTCGCAAATAACTACACAATTGATAAAACTGTGGTTTAACACGCAGCTGTTGCGCCAAGCGGGGCATACTCCAAATTTACATACAGAAATCACCGGTCAGCCCTTAGTACAAGACCGTAATTATGCGTTTTCATATGATGATATGGCATTTTTAACGGACGAACAGGCTTATTTTGGGACAGATCATATCAAGTTTTTGCGTTTGGTGTTTAGTGGCAATTCTCCACGAGTTCTCCAGCAAGTAGCTGGCGTTGAGACGCTCATTTCTCCATGCTTAAATATCATACAAAAAATTCTACCAGCCCACATACGAGTATGATGTTTAGGAGATGTCGGGTATAATTACGGCTAATATGAACGATGTAAGAATGGAAGATATTGTAAGTTTGTGCAAACGACGCGGGTTTGTGTTTCAGGCTAGTGAAATTTACGGTGGTTTAGCTGGTTTTTATGATTTTGGTCCGCTTGGAGTTGAATTAGCTAACAACATCAAGCAAGAATGGTGGAAAGTCATGACCAAAGAAAATGACAATATTTTTGGTGTTGACGGCGCTATTATTCAAAATCCAAAATTATGGGAAGCCAGCGGGCATGTGGCAGGTTTTACCGACCCACTAGTAGATTGTAAAAATTGTGGGGCACGTCACCGTGCTGATCATTTAGCTGGTACTGATTCTACAGATTTAACCGAATTAAAAGAATTACTCAAAGACACGGCCTGTCCAACTTGTAATAAAAAAACGCTTACCGAACCACGATTTTACAATATGATGATGAAAACTTGGGTTGGCCCCATAGAAGACGAGAGCTCAATAGCTTATTTGAGACCAGAAACGGCTGGATCGATATTTACGAATTATGAAAACGTGCGTGAAACTATGCGTGCCAAATTGCCGTTTGGGATCGCTCAAATTGGTAAGGCTTTTAGAAATGAAATATCGCCTCGTGATTTTATTTTTAGAGTGCGCGAATTAGAGCAAATGGAAATGCAGTATTTTATAACGCCCGACAGTCAAGACGTGGCATATCAACAGTGGCGTGATTTTGCCTGGGATTTTGTTATAAACCGCATGGGTATAAACCCAGACAATATAAAATGGCACGAACACAACGCAAAAGAACGCGCGCACTATGCTGCTGCAGCTCATGATATTTACTTTCGTTTTCCGCAAGGTTTTAAAGAATTGCTTGGAACTCACAATCGTACAGATTTTGATTTAAAAAACCACCAACGTGTCAGTAAAAAAGATTTAAGCTATTTTGACGAATATTCTAAAGAACGACTTATTCCGTATGTTATTGAATCCTCTATGGGGTTGGGCCGATTATTTTTAGCAGTCATGGTTGACGCTTATAACGTAGAAGAGATTAACGGTGAAACTCGGATAGTACTAAAACTAGCCCACCATTTAGCACCATATAGGGTGGCGGTTAGTCCATTGCTTAAAAACAAGCCGGAATTGGTAGAGAAGGCTAGAGAAGTGTATGGCATGCTGAAGAAAGAATTTGGCAACGTCATGTGGGATGACAATGGCAACATCGGTAAACGATATCGTCGTCAAGACGAAATTGGTACCCCATACTGCGTTGTTATAGATTTCCAAACCCTAGAAGACAACACCGTAACAGTCAGAAACCGAGACACCACCAAACAAGAAAGAATTAAAATAGCTGCCCTAAAAGATTCAATATAAAAAGTTGAGCTGGTTGTATCATAACTTATATGTGCAAAGTAATACGGTTGTGACTACGATCTGGTCATACAAATAAACTCGACTTACGCAAAATCGTCCGTTCTCAGAGTGAATTATCTCGAGCGAAAACTGTTTTGTCTGAAGGAGAGGTAGCCATAGCTACATCGAAAGAAGAAAAACAGTTTACAGCCGATAGAATTCGATCTGGGAATGGAGGAGTTTTGCGACAGGTCGAGTAAACATTGTAATAAAATTATAATGTTGATAAAATATGGTTATGACAATACGTACGACTCAAAAAATTATCAAAATAGGCACCAGTGCTGGGGTGACTTTGCCGGCTCGTGATCTCAAGAACGCCGGCTTTAAGGTTGGTGATGACGTGGAAATTAGCGTAAAACATAGTCCATTCGTCGATGAACATAAAATTAAAGTCGTTGAGCTAACACAGCAACTTATCGCACGTCACAAAAAAGCACTGAAAAACTTAAGCCAGCGATGAAATTTCTGACAGTAGATGATCTGATTATCATTCATATACAGATTATCGACGCGACAGGCGGGTCGCAAGGTATTAGGGACACTGGCAGGCTAGAATCGGCACTGGCTACCATGCAACAAGAAGTGTTTGGGCAAGAGTTGTCTCCCACAATTTTTGAAAAATCTGCCGTGCTTTTGCGTGGAATAATAGCTGATCATCCATTTATGGATGGTAATAAGCGCACTGGCATGATGTCGGCATTAGTATTCTTGAACCTAAATCAATACGACACATCGTCACTGACGGATAAACAACTGGAGGACTTTGCGGTGCGAGTGGCAATCGACCATTGGGATGTGCCTGTTATTGCAACTTGGTTAAAAACTTATATCAAAACGAAATAGACGATTAATTCAAAATATACGGAGAACAGAAAGTATGAAATAAGCGATTTTGTTGCACGGAGTCGCAGGAAGTGATAGTAATTATCATTGTTTGGGTATACCAAGCAATATTTGGAAGAAAATGCTTATGGTTGTTTGAGCAAAATAATGTAGAATAATTTATATGGAACAGATTAATGCAGGTACGAATGAACCGGTAACTTTTGGGTCTATTGAGGGCAGGACGTTTGTATCAAGGGCGGTTATTCGTTCAATTAGGGGTGATTATTTGGAAAGATTTTGTGCGGCGGAGGGTTGTGGTGAAAAAATTGTGTATAATTCAACTAATCCAATTCTACAAGTGATTGCGAATGAATATGATAACGGTGTCTGGCGCGCAACCTATAGGTATCACGAGCAATGTTATGCAAAAGACGGATATCCTTTCGGCGAACCTTTTACGGGTGACCCACTATTGACAATTGAAGAACGTGTGGCGGCGGGTATTGATAAATGAGAATGCAAAATAGCTTATGGAAGAACGCGCGTTCTTGAGGCTGAGATGCCGGTAGGCATTTTTAGGTAGTCTAGTGGTATGATTTAGATATGAATGATGGTAAACAATCGATTTATGCGTTTATTGACAGCCAAAACCTGAATGTTGGGGTGCAAAAATATGGATGGAAGATGGATTGGGTTAAGTTTAGGAAATTTTTGCGTGATCAATACGGTGTGAGTCAGGCATTCATGTTTATTGGTTATGTGCCGGAATTTGAAAATATGTATGAGCAACTGCACGAAGCCGGGTATATGATTGTTCTAAAACCTACCTATGATATGACGAGGCCAAGACCCGAAGAAAAGGAGCAGGGAGCAGGGAGCAAGGAGCAAGGAGGGAAAGAGGAAGAGAAGAAGCCGGTGAAGGGGAACGTAGACGCTGATTTGGTGCTTTGGGTCATGAAAGAGATGACAAATTATGACCAAGCCGTGATTGTATCTGGTGATGGGGATTTCTATAGCTTGATCGAATATTTGGATGAACAACACAAGCTACTCAAAATTCTCGCCCCCAACGCCCAATATTCTGGTTTATTCAATAAGTATGAGAAATACGTTGAACGGCTTGATAAATCCCGCAAAGAACTCGCCTATTTTGATCGCAAAAGACGCCCCAAAAAATGAAAAGAGACATTGAACCACGTTTGTCTGGAGAAAAACTAAAAATTACGGAATTTGGGAATGGGACACTTCGGACCGTAGCTCGCAGTGCTAGCAAAGATGAAGTGTCTGGGGAGGGTATTCAGAGGCTAATACGGGATATGCGCTATACGTTATCTACGCTCAAATTGGGGGTGGGGCTGGCGGCTCCGCAGGTTGGTCAAGGACTCGCCCTAGCTGTCATTGATATTAAGCCGACCAAGCTCCGCCCGAACGTTGAGACTTTTGATCTAGTTCTCATTAATCCGCAGATAACAGAGACGGTTGGTCGCAAAAAGCAGTTGCGGGAAGGCTGTATGAGCGGAGGTTCTGGTCGGGTGGGTTTGTTTGCCAAGGTGCCACGTTATAATAAAGTCAAGGTAAAGTATATGGATGAAAAGGGCAAGACGCATCACCAATCGTTCCAGGGTTTACCGGCTCATGTAATCCAGCACGAAATCGATCATCTCATGGGGATACTGTTTGTAGACAGGGTTAAAGACACCAAAACATTTATGACCTACAATGAATATATGAAACTTAAGCCCAGATCTGGTAAATGAAAGAATTGTTATCAATTGTAGCGGGGGTAATCGTAGCCAGTGCATTTATACCATACGCTATTGATATAGCCCGAGGTAAGGTCAAACCAGCCCGTTCAGCCCGTATTATGTTTGCCGTATTGATGATAATCGCCCTATTTCAGCAACGAGAGTTGGGGGCTTGGTGGTTGCTGGCGGTCACTGTCGGTGACGGTATCGGCGCAATTGCTATATTGGTTTTATCACTCAAAAAAGGTGTTGGAGGTCTGAAACGGTTAGATATGATATGCTATGGGCTATTGGTTATAGATGTTTTTGTTTGGTTAACGACCCAAAACGTGTTGTTGGCACTTCATTTAACCGTACTGGCTGATCTAATCGCTTTTACGCCGACACTTGTCAAAACCTGGAAACATCCCCAGAGCGAAACGGCTTTGTTTTTTATACTAGGTGCGGTTGGACCACTGCTTAATATAATTGCCGTTGGCGAGTATGGTTATGCGGTCTTGTTGTTTCCGTTTTATCTCGCGCTCGCCAATGGCATAGAAGTGCTGTTGATCTATCGGAGATCGGGTAAGCAGCTACTGCTATAATAATGGGATGAATGATGACCCAAATGGCAATATTTTTCCAAAACGGTTTTTTTGGGGTGCCAGTACATCCAGCCATCAGGTTGAGGGTGGGACCGTTAACCAATGGAGCGTTTGGGAATTGGCTCATGCCAAGGATTTGGCACAAACCGCCCACCAGAGACTAGGTTCGTTGCCTAATTGGGATAAAATTAAGGCTCAGGCCGAAGACCCTAGCAACTATGTTTCTGGTCGAGCGGTTGATCATTATCACCACTTTCGAGAGGATTTCCAACTAGCCAGTTCGCTGGGACTCAATGCTTTGAGGTTTGGGATTGAATGGTCCAGAATTGAGCCAGAGGAGGGTAGTTGGAACGAAGAAGCTATAAAGCACTACAAAAATTATATTGCTGATTTGCGCAAGCAAAATTTGGAGCCTTTTCTTAATATATGGCACTGGACGTTTCCAAGCTGGTTCTCGGAGAAGGGGGGATTCAAAAACTCCGCTAACCTAAAGTATTTTGAGCGATTTGTAGCCAAAGTCGCAGAAGAATTGATAGATGATGTGACTTATATAATCACCATCAATGAGCCAAATGTTTATGCCAGTTTTAGTTATGGTCTTGGGGAGTGGCCCCCCGGAGAAAAAAATTGGCTGACGTTTTTGAGAGTTTATCGAAATCTTACAAAGGTGCATAACAGAGCTTACAAGATACTGAAACAGCATAAACCGAGTGCTCAAATCGGTGTTGCTCAACAACTGGCGAATATTCAAGCCAAACGACCGCACAATGTATTTGATGAGGTTTCTACTAAATGGATGCGGTATTTTTGGAACTGGTGGTTTATCAATCGTATTCATAGACACCAGGATTTCGTCGGCTTTAATTATTATTTTACTGATTATTACACGGGATTTTTGTCGCGCAAGAATCCCAAAGTACCTGTGAGCGATTTGGGTTGGTATATGGAGCCTGAGGGTTTATATCCACTACTGGTGCGGACATGGGTGCGGTTCAAAAAGCCGATTTTTATAACAGAAAACGGTGTGGCGGATGCGAATGATCAATACCGGCGGTGGTGGATTGAGGAAAGTATCGTAGCTATGGAGCGGGCGATCAGCGAAGGAGTGGATTTGCGCGGATATTTCCATTGGAGTTTGCTGGACAATTTTGAATGGGCATATGGCTGGTGGCCCAAATTCGGATTAGTTGCCGTAGACCGTGAAAATGGCATGAAGCGCACCATTCGCCCCAGTGCCAAATGGTTCGCTAAGCGAATCAAAGAAGTACGCTAAACTGTAGGAGTTGAATATTGACCATGAGTAAAGCTTATGCTATAATGTTTACATCATGACCGAAAGACATCTATCAGCTGTTCCAGATCGATCAGACCCAAAGCCCAATTTTCTAGCGCGGCGAGTTGGTGTGTTTGTGGCAGCTATTGGCGTCAGCGCATTGGCCTTATTTGGTTACAATCAGTTAACGGATACTAAGCCTACGGAGTCAAATTTGCCAGTATGCCTACCCAGTGAGGAAACACATGAATTTGTTTTTGATAGGGTCGGTCAGGGAGTTAATGACGCTATTCATGATATTGAGGGTTCCGGGGAGGGTGAGGGCGCAGAATGTTGGGAAGATGCCAAGGCTATTGTTGACAAGGAACTGAACAAACAGAATCCGTACGGGCCAACACCAGAAAACGGTGAAACAATTGAAATACCAAACAGTATCACGCTTGTAGACAATTTAGACTCATCCAAATAGCGTAGGCCAGTGTCGCCTTACCCCCATATATTGTGGATAAAGCTATTGATTCCACAAACTGTGGATAACTGTCCCAAAACGGGGCAGTTTTTAGTACAAAAGTGCTTGCTTGTGGGTAATGGTGGGGAGTAGACTCTTGGTAGTGGGTTGTCGTAGGTAGCACTTCGACCGCGCTCAGTGTAAACCAAAATAGTTTGCATCATCTGCACGGCGAAACCTACCAAGCAAAATAAAAACCACTATATATTAACCATTAAAAGGTGTAACAATGGACTACTTCGAACGAAAGCTCGATGAAAAGCGCAGGCTAACGCTTCCGCCAGAAATTAGAGATAAGTTCGCAAGTGGTGCAGTTGTGACACGAGGCTTTGGTAAGTACCTGCATTTATATCCCAAAGATGTTTGGGAAAATCTTGTAGAACCACGGCTAGAGGGTGACATCCTTGACGAGCGCATAGCTGATCTCAACGTCCAATTTAGGATGGGGAAAGCAGATATGAAGCCCGATGACAAACAAGGACGGATTACCCTGGAGCAACATCTACTGGATTATGCCGGCATCAAGCGCGATGTTCAGGCAGTAAGTGTCGGGCGATACTGGCGCCTCCTCCCCAAATAGCTTTTCCTGGTTGCCGTTCCTTAACAATTCATTTAACGGATAGAAAACACCGACACGTGATTGCACTTGGATAAAGCGGTGTGACATATGTGAAGCACGGACTGAGTCGTACCAAAGGTACGGCGAAGGAGTACTGGAGCAGATGACGCAGCGATTTGCCAAGAATGACAGATGGGCAAGTGGCTTTGCTACTTGGCGAGCTGTCATGGTGCAAGTGCGTGACGAGGTTGGCTATCTGGCAGACAACAAGTGGATTTATAAGGCACCACTATAAAAACCTTCGTTCTTTCCATTAAAACACCTCCCAAAACTCCACCTCACACATAAGTCTCTCAAAAGTTGTATGCGCAGCAAGGATTTCGTAGGTTTTTCAAACCCACAAAAAATGTTCTTGCCTCTTGTACATACAACACCAAAAACAAAAACAACAAAAAAACAAAAAGTTGGCTGCTGGATAGGTGACCTTTATAATAGCGCCTAGGAACAAAAAAATAGTAAT
>CAYGIR010000005.1:0-24506 GCA_964349985.1 uncultured Candidatus Saccharibacteria bacterium | reverse complement strand
TCGACTCTGAGGTGAGCCCTCAGGCTCAGACTCGAAGAGTAGCCGATAGAATTCGATCTGGGGATGGAGGAGTTTTGCGACAGCTCGAGTATATGAGGTAATGGCTATCACCCCAGAAGCTAAATAGTTTTTGTTCGCGGACTTATTCTGGCATTGGTTACATAGTATGCATGTTCTATTTAACAGCTATCGACGGTTCTGAATGTTCGGTATATGGCAATTGCGATTTTCGGTTGCAAGCAATGATAGTTTTGAGTTCTTTGTGTTTGGTGAGGTATTATAGGTATTATGAATCCTAAGAAATTTGTCAGGAAGGTTTTGCCAGATCGGGGTATTCGTCTTGCGGAGGAAACATATCGCAAAGGGCGGATTTATGCTTTGCAGAGTAGGTATGGGTTTCCGGCACGGGATCTGAGGATAATCGCCGTCACGGGGACGAATGGTAAGACCACAACCTGTAGCTTGCTGAATCAAATTCTCAAAAACGCTGGCTACAAAACGGCTATGATTACTACGGTAGAAATAGAAATTGCTGGCAAAACTGAGCCTAATCGTACGCATCGCACCGTGCCTCTGACCTCTGACTTATTACAGCTTTTTAGGCGGGCTAAAGCTAAAAAAGTGGATTTTGTAGTGTTGGAGGTTACCAGCCAGGCGTTGCATCAGCATAAAATCAACGGGTTTGGGATTGAGGTAGCCGTGATGACCAATCTGACCCAGGATCATCTGGATTATCACGGCACTATGGAAAATTACGCCGCGGCAAAGGCTCGCTTGTTTAGCAATTATACTAATCCGCAATTTGTCGTGTTGAATCGTGATGACGAGTGGTATCAGTTTTTTGAAGATCGATCGGTTGGGCAGGAACTGAGTTTTGGTAAGGACGCGGATAGCACACTGAGGTTGCTCAAAACGAAGTTTTCTACTGGCGATACAAATTTTGAGGTTGGATATGGTCGAACCAAACAACTTGTCACTATTCAATTACCCGGGGATTTTAACGTCGCTAATGCGATGGCGGCAATGACGGCCGCACTGGCGGTTGGCGTGTCTATCAAACAGGCGGCAGAGGGTGTGGCAAGGCTTAAACTTGTGTCCGGACGTATGGAAAGCATAAAAGCCGGACAAGCGTTTGACGTGATTGTGGATTTTGCTAATACGCCAGATGCTTTGGAAAAAGTTTTGAAAGCCTTGCGTGCTTCATACAAGAGTAGAGTGATAGCAGTGTTTGGCGCAACCGGTGACAGAGACAAAAATAAGCGTTCAATTATGGGTGCGGTTGCCGCTAAAAATGCTGATTTAATATTTTTGACAGACGATGAAACGTATACAGAAGACCCTGATACTATACGACAAGCTGTCTACGCAGGAATCGTGGCAAATGGCGGTAAGGCTAAAGCCAAAGTCGTACCTGATCGTTTGGAGGCAATCAAATCTGCCTTCAAAATTGCGAAAAAAGGTGATGTGGTCCTACTGGCAGGCATAGGTCATGAGGATTATAGAAACATGGGAGGCAAAAAAATCCCGTGGGACGAACGCGAGATAGCTAAGAAACTATTGAAAACCAGACAACATAATCACTAAATCACAGCACCCCCATATTGGATTAATCCTCAATACATGATATAACAGGTATTATATTATGATTACTCCTGAGAAAATCTTAGAGATCGTTAGTCCAGTGAGGCGTGTAATGCCTGATTATCATCCTAGTGCGGCAGACATCAATGAATCGTTGGATACGGGGGTTGCCAGCTGTGCGGCTTGGGCATATGGTAGCGGTTTATTAATTAGAAATACTTTCCCAAATGAGCTACTATATCCAGTTAGCTTCGGGATTGATGAAAATCATGGCGATCAGATGGTGAGTCTTACTAGCCATGAGAAAAGTATAACAATGGGTCATGCAGTTGTTAGGCTTTGGGTTCCAGAACAAAAACCCCTTATTCTTGAAACATTTACCGACAAAATGTTTGAAGTTGTATCACAGGGCGCTGACCACGATCGTTATCAATGGCTGGGCTTGGAGGGCGGATACTCGGAGTATCTAAATAGGGCCGGTTATATAGGGGTAGGGATAGATCCAGCTGATATTTTAAAAACTATACTTCGAAAAAATGTAACATCAGCGTAGACTGGACTTCCTCAAAACACACTCATACCCAGACTGGCTACAAATGGTTCGTGATATTTACAAATTTGGCACTCGGGGGTTGCAAGTGCTAATTTTGTAGGGTATCATCCTTATACCAAACTAGCATTAATATACAAGTATGTAAGGAGGAAAATATGGCTGTAAATATTCAACCATTGAGCGATAATATCGTTGCGGTTCAAGAGGAAGCGGAGAATAAGACCGCTAGTGGTTTGTACTTGCCGGATGCTGCCAAGGAAAAGCCCAAAACCGCCAAAGTTGTGGCAGTCGGGAAAGGCGTCAAACAACTAAAAATTGGCGATCGGATTATTTATAAAAGTTATACTTCTACAGAGGTAAAAGTCGAATCGGTGGAGTATATTATTCTCAAAGAAGAAGATGTATTGGCAACGGTAAAATAAGAAGGCAGAGAACAGATGACAGATAGCAGAAATTTAACAGAGAACAGGTCACAGACGACGAAGTCTGCTATCTGATACCTGCTAAATTTCTGCCAAATGATACCTGTAAGTCTGATAAATAACGAATGAAGGAGGAACGAGATGGCAAAAAAAGTATTTTATGATGATGATGCGCGGAGGCGCGTTTTGGGTGGGGCGCAAATTTTGTATGACGCGGTCAAAACTACTATGGGTCCAAAGGGTCGGAACGTGGTTATCAGCAAAAGTTATGGTCACCCAACCGTAACGCATGACGGTGTAACCGTTGCCAAAGGGGTGGATATCGCTGATGTGGATGATGAGACTTTAGGCTACAAAGTTGGCGCAGAACTTATTAAACAAGCCGCCAGCAAGATGAATGATGTGGCTGGAGACGGCACAACAACTGTTACGGTTTTGACCTACCACATCTTAAATGAAGCTAACAAATTGATTGCCGCCGGGCATAACCCAATGCACTTGCGCAAAGGACTTGAAACTGCCGCTTACGATGTTATCGCCAAACTGGCTGGCATGAGTGAGGATATAAAAAGCGACAAAAAACGCGTGGCAGAGGTGGCTACTATTAGCGCTGGTGACAGCGAAATTGGTAGTTTGATCGCAGATGTTATCGACAAAGTCGGCAAGGACGGCGTGGTAACTGTCGAGGAAGGTCAGGGCTTGGCACTAGAGAGTGAAGTCGTAGAAGGATTTACCTTTGATCGTGGATTTGTGAGCCCGTACATGGTTACAGACGCGGCTCGTATGGAAGCCGTCACAGAGAAGCCAGCGATTGTAATCACTGATAAAAAGATCAGTTCCATTCAGGAATTTTTGCCCTTGCTGGAGAAACTAGCTCAAGCGGGCAAAAAAGATCTGATTTTGATTGCCGAAGACGTAGAGGGCGAAGCTCTTGGTACATTGGTACTCAATAAACTCAAGGGCGTGTTCAATACGGTTGCTATCAAGGCGCCAGCATTTGGGGATCGTCGTAAGGATATTCTGAATGATATTGCTATTCTGACCGGTGGTGATGTTATTAGTGAAGATCGGGGTATGACGTTTGAGAACATTGAGCTGGATGTTGTTGGTAGTGCCAGGAAAGTTATTGTTGGCAAGGACGAGACGACGATTATTGAGGGTGGCGGTTCGGTTACTGCTATCAAGGCGCGAATTGATCAGATCAATCAACAGATCAAGGTTGCGACCAGTGAGTATGATAAAGAAAATCTAGAAAAGCGTCGTGCCGCCTTGCAGGGCAAGGTCGCTGTCATTAAAGTTGGTGGGGCAACCGAGACCGAAATTGAGGAAAAGAAATTCCGCGTGGATGATGCCGTGCACGCTGTAAAAGCGGCTTTGGACGAGGGAATTGTAGCTGGTGGTGGCGTTACGCTGATTAATCTGGCTGCATTGTTGGCAGTTAGTGATCCAGCCAAATCAGACCCAGGACGTAAAATTATGGTTGACGCGCTTTTGCAACCATTTCGTATTCTGCTTGCAAATTCTGGGATTAATCCTGATGAATGGTTGCCTCAAATCTATAAAGCCGGTAAAACTGGAATGGGTATTGATGTAAATCATCCTGAGAAGTTGATTGATCTAAAAACTGCCGGTATTGTTGATCCAACTCGTGTTACTAAAGAGGCAATTCAAAACGCCGTTTCAATCGCCGGAACCAGTATGACCATGGGCGCGCTTGTGGTAGACGTGCCAGAGCCAAAACCCGCCATGCCAGATATGTCCGGCATGGGTGGTGGCGGCATGATGGGTATGTAAAAACAAGCAGGCGAGTTGATGCGTGGGAAAAGTATTTTACAACAAGCTAGTTGCTAATTATGCCACTATGTACTATTATAAGGGCATTAGTTAGGGAGACTATATATGGCACTTTTTCGACGCAAGAAGACTGATATGAATGTGTTGCCGGAAATGCAGGATTATTACAGAGCTGAAAAGCGTGAGCGGACTAGTTTGGCATGGCTATTGACGTTGGCAACATTACTGGTGGTGGCGTTAGTTATTGTGGGCTTATTTTTTGGTGGTCGCTTTGCTTATCGGAAAATTCGTAAGAATGACAAACCTACTCCAGTAGAAGTAAAGCCGGATGTGGCTGTGACTACACCCAAGCCATCAGTATCAACGCCGCCAGCCGACACTCCAACTCCTCCACCAAGTGATGCTACCGTACAAGCTCCTACATCTGCCAGCGGTCCTACTCCCAATGATAGAACTCCGGCGGTAACATCCATACCAAATACTGGTCCTGGAGATACGTTGGCTGTTTTTCTGGCAGTTTCTGTGCTGGCTTATCTAGCGCATCGTCGCTATACATCCTCCATATAGGACATTCGCTGATGTCCGACAGGGGTTAGCCCTGTCGTTGGGTAAAGTAATTTATTTCATTTATTACGTCGAGTAATGCCTGAGCGCGAGCTTTGTCGTCTGTAATGGTTTGAGCGGCTTCGAAGGCTGATTTGATAAGTGTTTGGTCGTCGCTTGCTTGGATCATCATCATAGTGGTACGAAATTTCTCTTCGGGGGTTTGATCTAGGTGGCTAACTAGTGGGCTGAGTTGTTGCAGGGCTTGTTGTTTGAGAATAGCCAGATCATCGATGTTCGAAGGGGCGGCTGGCGTATTATCACTAGACGTAGTTGGGTATGCTGACGTGCTTGTAGGTGGTAACTCTGGTATATTAAAATCTGGTATGGTTGGACTATCTGCTACCGTGGTGGGTGGTTGTGGTGCGCCAAAGGAAATCGGATCAGGCATTGCTGCTTGCATCACCGCGCTATCATCTTGAGTTGTTTGTTGTCCTTGATTGTCTTCGTTGTCAAACATAATGCCACCCCTTATTTATAGTATAATGGTAAGTATAAACCATAATCGTTTTAGGAGGCAATATTTTGTTGGATGATCTCAAGTATATACATGAACGTGACGCGCAGGACGCTCTGGGGATTGTAGAAAAGCAATGGCAGCAGCTAACGTACGAATACGAGGTGAGCTTTACTCCAAAAACGGAAATTCGTAATATAGTGCTAGCTGGTATGGGCGGATCGGCTTGGCCGGCGTTCTATGTGCAATCATGGCCCGGAGTGAATGTACCGATGGAGATTAGCCGTACGTATGGTGTGCCAAATTATGTCAATGAAAATACTCTATTTATAGCTTCAAGCTATTCGGGCAATACCGAGGAGACGTTATCGGCACTAGGAGCAGCCGAGCAGGCAAGGGCGCAGATTGTGGTGATGGCGGCGGGTGGTAAATTAAAGAGAATTGCCGAAGAAAAACATTACCCTTTGTATGTTTTGCCAACTGGCACTCAGCCTCGTATGTCATCATTTTATTTTATTGCTGCGTTTTTGGAACTTTTTGCGCCACTTGGGTTAATAGACAAAGGAAGCCTGGATGTTAGAGGTGAGGTATCCGAGTGGCTGGAGACTCAGGTTGGTTCCTGGCGACCAGATGTGCCAGTTGCCCAGAATCCAGCCAAAAAATTGGCACTGGAAGTTATGGGTAAATCGGCGATTATATATAGCGGTCCAATGCTTGCTCCGGTCGCAAACAAAATGAAAATTTGTTTTAACGAAAATGCTAAAAACCTTGCCTGGTGGAATCAATACCCGGAATTAAATCATAACGAGTTCATAGGGTGGTCCAGTCATCCGACCGACAAGCCGTTTGCTGTTATAGAAATTCGTAGTAATTTGGAGCATGAACGTGTACAAAAACGGTTTGAGGTAACAGAGCGTATGTTGTCTGGTATGCGACCAATCCCACACGTCATAATTCCAGAGGGTGATAGTCTCCCCAAACAAATTTTCTGGGCAAGTATGTTTGGCGATTTTGTCAGTGTGTACTTGGCATTGCTCAACGGTATTAATCCAACGCCAGTTGATCTGGTGGAGAAATTCAAAGCCGCACTGGATAGTTAGGGTCAGAGTGGTTTGTCTTTGAGGCCAAGTCGATAGCCTAAGTACGCCACCAGTAGATGCAACCCGAAATAGATGACAAAAATAGTGGTTATTGCCCATAACGGGATTTGTGCAAAGAGATAAATACTCAATAGTCCACCGATAATATAGTCCGTTTGATCAAACGGGAACCAGCTCTGCCCGGGTTGAATCCGTCTAGAACGCTTAAAAAAACTTTCCAGTGCATCGCCAAGTAGCGCGCCAAAACCCAATATACAGCCAGCCCAAAAGGGCTCAATGGTTATTACGGTATTGACGTTGAGCCTGCTGACAATCACGGCTGTTAGGCCACCCATGATAGTTCCGATGACAATTCCTCTGAGGCGTTTGTTGTCTCCGAGTATCCGCCTGCCATGCCATTTGTAGCCAAAATCCATCGGTGTTTCCCAACGATTTATTAATGGTAATTTATTTGCGAATACTGGGCTCATATTGGCAATACCAGCCGGTAAAAAGAACAAGATTGCGGCTAGATAATCATTCATATGTTTCTAAACTTTTTTCGAATACGGTGGTATTTTGGGTATAACAATGAACGGATGCCTGGACGATCGGTTACGGGTGTGCTGGACGAGATCACGGATATTAATTCGCCTACGGTTGGTAGCTTTTTGGCACGCGTGTAGGTTTTGCCCAAACCTCGGTAACCATGGGCATCACTACTCGCGACGCCGATTATATGGTTAAGCTTTGCCCAAATTACTGCCTGCGCGCTTCGGTTTTGCAAAAATGCTCGTCCGTTACAAACTTCCACAATATCTATATAATCAATCAATTCTTCTAGAACGCTTGGATGCAAACCTTTACGTACGGTTTCGAATGGGTGGGGTATGTAGACGATGCCTCCCTGATCTTTTATTTGTGTTACTGTCTCTAGTGGTGATAAGCCTGGTTGGATCAATTTGGTAAGATACAGACCAATTATTTCCCCATTGGTAGTCATGATTTCTTCGCCTACGATAATACTATCACCGAGTCGTTGTTGGAGTCCGATAGCAAAATCTATGTGATTATGATCAGTTATCGCGATCACATCTAGTAGATTAGTTGATATGGCTTGAGCGTATTGTTCGGCTGTTATGCCACCATCGGGAGAGGCAGATGAATGTGTGTGTAGATCAAGCTTATACATTTTTGAGATTTTGAGATATGTTGGTAAATCTTTGAACAACTGTTACAAATCCCAAAATTGAGATCACATACAAAACGATTGTTAATCTACCCGAAACCAGTCCGATAATTATCAAAACCATCCTAATATCAAAACTGAGCAGACCGCTCCTGAATGTTTGATTGATCTGATGTAGTTTGGTTTTTGAATAATGCGTCAGTACAACCTCTCCCCAGGCATTTAGATAACTAGTTAGTACAGAAATACCCAACGCGGCAACCAAGACAACCAGAGTTGTTTTGCTGGCTCCAGAATCGATCATAAATATAGCCATACCACAGTACAGCATAATTTCTTTGATGCGATCAGTTGCCGAATCCAAAAACATACCAAGAGCCGTAGTTTTATTTTGCGACCTGGCAAGTTCACCATCCAATGTATCAAATAACCCAAAAATAACTAAAAACAGCGCCGCCCACAACGGATGCCTGATAGCTATCAGCCATGTAATTGGGACGTGAGCCAGAAGGCCAAATATAGTTATCATATTTGGCGATAAGCTGTTTCCGGTGATCTTATTGAGTATGATAGCGATATGTTGCATATTTTGACGCACAAAATTTCTAACAGTATTGAATGGTTCCATTGAGCTCTATTATACTATGCTTATAAGATTAACTCTTCTCTGTTATTATAATCTAGGATGAAACAAGAACTTGAACAGGTGATCGCCGTGGCGTGCAAAGGGCTATTCGACATAAATGTGACCGTCGAACTGTCGCGACCGCATGAACAGTTTGGCGATTACTCGACCAATGTAGCTTTGCAATTAGCTAGTAAATTGGAACATCCACCCACAGGAGGGCCCCGCGCAATCGCCGAAACAATCGCGCAACATGTGAAAGGATCGACCTCTCACATAAGTTCGGTGGAGGTGGCTGGGTCGGGGTTTATTAATATTCGTTTGTCGGACGAGGCTTTGATGGCTTTAACGGCGCAAACGGTGTCGCAGACCTTGGCTGGGAAGAAGGTTGTCGCAGAATATTCTGATCCAAATCCGTTCAAAGTTCTGCACGCCGGGCATTTGTATACCAGCATAGTTGGTGATGGTATTGCCAAGCTTTTGGAAGTTGCTGGCGCGGTAGTGCATCGTGTGAATTTTGGTGGCGACGTAGGACTGCACGTGGGTAAAACAATGTATGTAATTTTACAGAGATTGGGTGGCGAGTTACCCGATAAACTTACAAACATACCCGTAGAACAGCGATCAGAATGGATGAGCGAGTGCTACGTACAAGGTAATAATCTATATGATGAAAATCAGTCAGCCAAAGAGCAAATTATCACATTGAACAAACGAGTGTATCAACTGCATGTAGATGAGGACCATGAGTCTGCTTTTGCGCGAATATATTGGACATGTCGGCAATGGAGTTATGATTATTTCAACGAATTTTATACTCGAATAGGCAGTGAGTTTGAAAAATATTATCCGGAAAGCGAAACGGCGGAGATAGGTGTCGCAACCGTGCGTGAACACCTTGGCAAAGTGTTTACGGAGTCCAATGGCGCGATTGTTTTTGTGGGTGATAATTATGGTTTGCATACCCGTGTGTTTATCAATTCTGAAGGTTTGCCGACCTATGAAGCCAAAGATATTGGGCTGATCATCAAAAAATATCAGGATTTTAAATTTGACAAGTCCGTGGTCATAACTGGTAACGAACAAGAACAATATATGGCGGTGGTACTGAAAGCCATCGAACAATTCGCGCCGGAACTGGCTCGGGCGACAGTGCATTTGACGCACGGGATTGTAAAACTCAGTGGTGGTGTAAAAATGAGCTCCAGAAAGGGTAACATCTTGCGGGCGGTTGATGTATTGGACGTGGCTCAAGTTGCCAATAAAACCATGACGGGCAAAGATAACACCTCAGTCGTGCTTGCTGCAGTAAAGTACGCGTTTCTTAAGCAACGTACTGGCGGGGATATTATTTACGATCCAGTAGAATCTGTTAGTTTACGTGGGAATAGTGGACCTTATCTGCAATATGCCCATGCTCGTGCCAGATCCATTATTGCCAAAGCTCCTTTGCAAGGTCCGACCTTGCAAGGTTTTTTTGGGGGTGGGTTGGGGCCTGGGGAGAGGAGTTTGGTTAGGAAAATTGGGGAATTCGCGGAAGTGATTGACAGGGCCGTAGCCGAGTTAATGCCACACCATGTATGTACATATTTGTATGAGTTGGCGCAAACATTCAATAGTTTTTATGAACACGATCAAGTTATCGGTAATGAGCGTGAATCGCTTCGGCTATCGCTTGTGCAGATTTACGCAAATACTCTAAAAACTGGCTTAAGTTTGCTAAATATAGATGCCCCCCAAAAAATGTAGAATTTCGGAAAGTTATCAGATGCGCATGCTACAATTATCTATGCAAAATTAAGGAGAAAATATGTCGGAAACTAAAAAACGGGTCTCACGTTCTGGTCGTAGAGAAGTGGTTATTGTCCTACCCCCTATAAAAGCTCCTGGTTGGTTGCAGGGCTTTGTTGATTTTGTGCGCGAACAAGGAGTTGTGGGTTTGGCAGTGGGTTTGACTTTGGGTATCGCTTCTAAAAGCGTTGTAGATTCGTTGGTTGCGAATGTGTTTAATCCGATTATTGGTGTTTTGACTGGTGGCGAAAGTCTTGGAAATA
Source organism: uncultured Candidatus Saccharibacteria bacterium (assembly GCA_964349985.1). GTDB lineage: Bacteria > Patescibacteriota > Saccharimonadia > Saccharimonadales > CAYGIR01 > CAYGIR01. Next base: position 14,149 of record CAYGIR010000005.1, on the reverse strand, counting down.
GATTTGTATGCTTGCAGGACAATGGTGGGGCGTGTGTCACTAAACTTGGATATGGACAGGTACTTAGTGATGTAATTAGTTTTGTTATAGTCGCCGCAATTGTTTATTTTGTTGTCAAGGGTTTGAAATTGGACAAACTGGACAAGGTTGATAAGAAAAAAGGCTAAGGGGGCATTATCAAGCTAACTGACGATGAGTGGAAGCAACGATTAACTCCAGACCAATTTCGTATCTTACGACAAAAAGGCACAGAGGCTCCGTTTAGTGGTGATTTATTAAGCGAAAACCGGACAGGGTTATTTAGTTGTTTAGCCTGCGGAGTGGTACTTTTTAACAGCCAGACCAAATATGAGTCGGATATACCTGGTCTTATGGGGTGGCCGAGTTTTTCTGATATCGCAAAATCTGATGCGGTAAAATTGGTTGATGATAACAGTGGTGGAATGCAAAGAATCGAAGTAATTTGCGCGAAGTGCGAAAGTCATCTAGGACATGTTTTTGATGGTGATGCGATGTCTCCGACCGGAAAACATTATTGCATTAATTCCACCTGCCTAAAATTCGATCCAGTTAAATAGCCTGATACAATAGTGCTATGGGTTTGGTTAGATCCGAGAAGCTATATGGGGTTATTCTGGTGGCTAAACTTTTGACCGTTAACTCTAACACAATATAAAGAGAGGTTATTTGGGATGGATGATGATATTCGGGATCGTTTCAGGGGAGTAAGGCGAGCTCAACCAACACCTAGCGCATATGGCCGTACCGCACGACCCGTGCGACCGAATGTGAACACAACTCATTTGCCAACAAATCTTACGCGTCCATCCCCAGCAACCAGTGTCGCTTCTAGTAACGTAGCTAAGCCGTTACCACCCCCAAATGCTCCTACAAAAATTGTCAAAAAAAGACACAAGGATCGTTCCAAACTGTTGAAAAAATCCGCGCTAATCCTTGTGATTATTACTGTAATTATCCTATTAACTGGTGGAGGTTATGCACTGTATAAAAAATTTATAAAAAGCGAGGCCGTATCCACGCCTCTAGTTGATTCAAGCCAACCGGTAATACAAGCTGAAACATCAAAACCGTCTGGTAAAATTCGGTTCATCGCAATTGGAACAAGTTTGGCTTTTGATTCAATTAACAATAATGCCAAGCGGGCGGACGGAAGTTATGATTATTTACCAATGATGGTTGCGCTTAAGCCGTTCTTAGCCAAATCTGATATTAGGTTATGCAATCAGACGACCCCAGGCGGGGGTGATAAAAATGGATTAGCGATTAGTGGCTATCCGACGTTCAATGCGCCTCTGGAATGGTCCAGTGGGTTTGCGGGCTTGGGCTGCAATCTGATAAATTTAGCCAGCGACCACATAAATGATAAGGGCCAACAGGCAATCAACGAAACCCTAAATACATGGGACGCGCAACAAAACATCTTAGCTGTAGCCGGTGCTAATAGAACGGTTGAAGAGCAGAGCAAAATTCGGTATTTTACGATTAAAGGACTGAAATTTGCCTTTTTGGCGTATACCACCAGCAACGCCAATAAGCAAGTTACCGCCTACGGCGTAAATATGTATAGTGATGATTTGGCTACTAAGCAGATAGAAGAGGCGCGTAAGAATGCGAATTTGGTCATAGTTAGTATGAATTGGGGAACCGAAAACAGCCCAGATATCAATGCTGATCAAGATAGAATCGCTCAGCATTTGGCCAATAATAACGCTGACGTAATAATCGGGGGCGGTCCCAGGGTGCTACAGCCAGCTAAGGTTTTGAATGGTAAAAACAATCACCAGACTTTAGTTTGGTTCTCATTGGGTAACTTCCTGACCTCCGAGCTACCAATTGATAATCTGATTGGGGGGATGGCTATTATGGATTTTGATGTGGGCAAACAGACCTTAATTGAACCTAAATTACTACCGCTATATATGCATTATGAGTGGACGGCTCAGCAGAAAACCGCTGGTACTTTAAACGCCCGACACGATTTTAGCCTAATCCCTCTAGATTTAGCTACTGACGCGTTGGCAAGATCTCAAAATAGTACTACTGTTGAGGCACAAACCGGCCGTGTCACCAGTCTAATTACAAAATTCGCCCCAATTCAGATCATTAAATCTACAGAATTATAAATAACCTGGACTTGACTATAAATCAATAGGGCGGTTTGTCTGGAACTATATCAAAGAATTCTTCTAGTGTTTGAATCTTGCGAGTGCGCATCTCGGTCGCCAATTCCTTGCCAACATATCGAAGGTGCCAGGGCTCGTATTGGTACCCCGTGATATTTTCTTTACCCTCGGGGTAACGTATGATAAACCCATATAGATATGCATTGGCTGTCAGCCATATGCCTTCAGGCGAATCAGCAAAACATATTTCTAGTTCACACTCTCTATTACTACTGCCAACATCAGCCGCCAAACCTATTTGATGTTCGCTAGTGCCTGGTCGCGCACTTTGCTTGTCGGCCCCGGATTGTCCATATTTTTGTACGTTAGCATTATATATGGCAACCTGGAGTTGATAGGATCGGTAGCCTCCTACCAGCATGAGATTTTTGTTATCTTTTTTCGCGTCAGCGAACATGATTTCTAGAGCCATTGAGGCCTCCTGTTGTAGGCGCATTTCACTATTGCCGTTAGCCATACGTAGCGTTACATTCGGCGTGGTTAAAGTATGTGGAGCATACTCTATGGGGTTTATGGGTCTAATTTTGCTGATAATCCACCAAACACTGCCCGGCTCACTAATTGAGTGAATGGATTTATCGAAATTTTGTGGTTGAATTGTGGTTGTTGTTGAAACGCTTATGTTGCTAGGAGCATTGGCATGATTGGCAAAAAACATCAAAAATATTGTCATACTGATCAGTAGTCCAAAACTAACCAAAACTTTTTTCATATTTTCATTGTATACTAACCAGAATAATGGTTTATAGTCCAAAGCAAGGATCAGGTAACAGATTTCAGCAATATCTGCTTAATGTATTGAAGTTGTCTGTTATTGGTTCTATGGGGTTGTCGGTGTACTATCATCTGTGGGGAGCATTTTTTTATTCAATTTTATCTTTAGGATTAATGTTTTTGCCCTCGTTGCTTAAGTCTCGAGCGAAGATCAATCTTCCAATAGAGTTTGATGTTGTATTGGCGATTTTTATGTATACATCAGTATTTTTGGGAAAAGTTGGTCAGGCCTATGAACGGTTTTGGTGGTGGGATGGCGTGTTGCATACTAGTGCCGGTTTTATCGTCGCGTTTATAGGGTTTTTAGTACTATATATTAATATACAGAGAGGTAAAATTCAGGCTAATAGGTTGCTTGTTGGCGTGACAATATTTTGTTTTGCGCTCGCTTTAGGAGCATTATGGGAAATATTTGAATTTGGGCTTGATACGTTGCTGAATGGTGATTTACAACGGGGTAGTTTGCAGGACACGATGTGGGATTTGATTGTTGATAGCATTGGCGCGCTAGTCATGGCCAGGGTAGGTATTGGACAAATATTCGATAATCAAAAGGGTATAATTCATAGATTAACCATCAAATTTATAAAAGAAAATCCGAAGCTAGGAGATGTGAAATGAGTCATATTAGTAATGATATTGCTACCAAATTATTATGGGTTGATTTAGAAATGACTGGTTTAGATGCCCAAAGAGATGTTATTTTGGAAGTTGCGGCAGAAGTTACTGATTTTGACTTCAAAACATTGGCAAGCTACGAGGCCAGGATTAAGCAGGATCACGATGTTGTAGTCACGCGCATGCAAACTAATATATGGTGGAGAGATTATCCAGCAAACCGGGATGATTTTGTCCAAAAGTTGGAGCAAGGCAAACCCCAATCTGTAGTTGAACACGAATTGATAGCATTAATCCAAAAACATTTCGGTGATCAACCAGCAATACTAGCCGGTAATTCTATACATAACGATCGGCAATTTATCAAATATTGGATGCCGAATTTGGATCTCAAGCTACATTACCGCATGTTGGATGTAACATCTTGGAAAATTATTATGCAAAGCAAGCAGGGTGTAAATTTTGAAAAACAAGAAATCCACCGCGCGTTTGATGATATACAAGCTTCTATTGCTGAGCTTCAACATTATCTGCACTGGTTTACGGAAAATTAGTTCATTATATGTTATAATATCTACGATATATGGATTTTAATCGATTTCGTTTATTTGGGCAGCTAGGTGCGGAACATCGCGATGATTATGTACCGCCTGTACTCCGTTTCTTTAGGCGGTTAGGTTTAGGGCTCAGTGTAGAAGATGTACCATCAGATAAAGTTGTTCTAAAATTTGAAGGCAGATCGGCACAAATTTTGGCAGATGCAGTCAATATTTATGCTACTCAATTAGGTGAAGTTCTTCAAGAGCCTGATGGAAGAGTCAGCAACCTAGCACGCCAACTTGTAAATGGCTACAATATGCATCATAGATTCAGCATTATCCCACCGGACCCTAACCAGCGATGGCTATATTATCCCAATATAAGCCGAGCATTGGAAAATTATAGAACAATACATATCACGACTAGTAATGCTAATGCTAATGCTAATGCTAATCTTGCTAGTGACACTAGCAGCTTATTTTTAAAACAATTATATAATGATATAAATGATCTTGCAATCATAGATAATCTTTTAGCAGTATTTCAATATGATCCCAATCAATCATCTGATGATGCAGAACCTAATCATGGATCATAAAACGGTTGAAGCATATTGTTTGAGTATGCCAGGCGCGATACTTGATTATCCATTTGGTGAGGGCGTGGCGGTTTATAAAGTCATACCAGAAGGTACAAACTCCGACGCTCAGAGTCTGGGTAAAATGTTCGCGTTGATTCAAGAAGACAAACTGCCACTGCGAATTAGTTTGAAATGTAATCCTGCCTTATCAGTAATATTACGTGAAAAGTATGAAACAGTGGTTGGTGGCTATCATTTGAACAAAAAACATTGGAATACCATTATTCTAACAGGACAATTGCCATGGGAAGAAGTGCGGGGGCTTATTAGGCACAGTTATCAGTTGGTGGCAGGGCTTGAAGAGTCTGGTTGAGCCGGAGAGATTAGATTGCCAATATCTTTGTAATATTTTGATAACGTACCTTTGGCCTTCTTTGTCCCACCCGCGTCATAAGCTTTTTTAAGATTTTGTTGATACTTCTTAAGGTTTGTTTGGAGAGTTTTTGTAAATACTTCATCAAATTTATTGTTTTGTTCTGCGGATGTGAGCAGGCTATCTGTCTCTGGATTTTTGCCTAGTGCTAATGATTTGGCATCAGTTTTAACCCCGGCCTTCTTGGCTAAGTCGAAAATCGTGGGTTGTTGAGAAACCAAGGTTAATTTGGTCGTGGTGGCAAGATTTTTCGCATCTGATTGCGTTGCTTTAGATACTCCAATGTCGGCGATGCGTATCAATTCTGTTTGTTCTTGAGCTAGAGCTTGGTAGGTATCTGCTGAGTTAGTACCGATGTTGTTAATCAGGCTTATCGCTAAAACGGCGACCGAAATTAGGATAAGAATCCCAGTGATTATGATAAGTATCCGGCTCTTTTGCGTATTGCTACCGAGCAAAAATTTCCTTTTGGCTGTCTGGCTGGGATTAGTGATGAATTCGTAAGGATTTTGGTTGGTTGGTTGAATGGGCGGCGGAGCAGAGGGTGCTGTGTTAGCTTGAATATTCGCTGTTTGCCCATCAGCAGATTTTTTTACGAAAAGACTTGAAATTTTATCACTCGGCATAAGCTTTATAATAAAGGAGCAAGGAGCAAGGAGCAAGGAGCAAGGAGCAAGGAGCAAGGAGCAAGGAGCAATAGAAACAAAGGCCAAAAAGGTAGTTTATGTTGTTGTCTGTTTTTCAGCGTAGGACACCATTAATTAATGTAGCTACTATCTACTAATTGCTGACCAGTGTAAACTGGTCTTATGGATGCTGTTGAGGAGATTAAGTCACGCTTAAGTATTGAAGATGTTGTAGGCGAATACGTTCAATTAAAGCGTGCTGGACGGAACTTCAAAGGCCTTAGTCCGTTTGGGGACGAAAAAACACCTAGTTTTATAGTCAGTCCAGAAAAACAAATCTGGCATGATTTTAGTAGTGGAAAGGGTGGTGACATATTTAGTTTCGTTATGGAAGTGGAGGGGCTAGATTTTAAGGGGTCATTAGGGCTTTTAGCACGCAAGGCGGGGATCGAACTTGACAAATTATCTGGCAGTAATACTAACCATAATATGCTCAAAGAACGTCTATACGAATTAAACGATCTGGCCGCCAAGTTCTATCAGGTTCAGTTTTCGAGAAATAAAATTGCATTGGACTATGTGCTGAAACAGAGAAAATTTAGCAAGGAGATAGCTTTAAATTTTCGCTTAGGTTATGCACCAAATAACGGCACGGCTTTAGTAGACTTTTTGAAAAAACATGATTATACCGCGGAGGAGATTCAAAAAGCCGGACTTGCGATCAAGCGGTATAGTGATTTATTCGATATGTTTCGTGGTCGTCTTATGATTCCGTTGCAGGATGGGCAGGGTCGGGTTATTGGGTTTACGGCACGTTTATTGGATATTCAGCCGGATGCGCCGAAGTATATAAATACCCCACAAACCATACTATATGATAAATCGCGTCATGTTTATGGTCTGCATCTTGCCAAAGAACAGATCAGGCGGCGAGGTTTTGCCGTATTGGTGGAGGGTAATCTTGACGTTATTGCTAGCCACCAAGTCGGTGTAGTCAATACCGTGGCTACTGCCGGTACGGCACTGACTGAGCCCCACCTCAAAACGATCAGTCGCTTTGCTGGTGACATTCGTTTAGGCTATGATGGCGATAAAGCCGGTATTGCCGCTACCGAACGAGCAATTCCGATTGCTAGTCGTGTCAATGTTTCGCTGAATATTATTAAACTGCCAGAAGGTCAAGATCCAGATGATCTAATTCAAGCAGACCCCAAACTTTGGGAAAAGGTGATTATGGAATATCAGTACGCTCTAGATTGGTTAATTGAACGCTATCAATCGCAACTAGACCTAACTACGGGTCAAGGGAAAAGACGCTTCAGTGATATCTTATTACCAGTAATTCGTGGTTTACGGGATGCTGTTGAGCAGGATCATTATCTACAAGAAATTTCTAAAATAACAGGGGTGAGCATAGAGGCGTTGGGTACTAAATTCGCCATAGATTCTGATGCTAAAAAATTACGAAGAACAGTGAATAAACGCAGTGTTCAGACCGACCAAATGCAACTGGAATGGGCCAAGACACAAGATCATTTACTGTCATTGGCACTGATGCGACCGGAACTGAGAAATCAGCTTGATTTGCTAGATCCAGAAATGCTACCGCAAGACACGGCACGTCAACTATTGGAGTATTTACAGGCTCATCCGGAGTTTGATGGTAACCTAGCCAAAGCACCTCTGTTGCATCATATAATGGACTATGTTAAAATAGTTGCACTACAATACGAGGCGTTATTTAATGATCTTGATGAGCATGAGGCACGTTATATAGCTAATAGACTCCGGATCCGCCTCATAGATATGTTTGTAAAAACTAAAAAAGCTCAAATCGCGACAGCACTTCATGAGGCGGATGAGGCAACATCACACAAATTGCTCGCTCGCGCCAAAGTATTGGACGCATTACTAAAAACCAGTCAAGAAGCAATCTAATAACAGGCAATCAGATGAGCATTAGATACAAGTCCACAACTTACAAAGACTGTGTGAAACGATAATGATTTATATGATAAATAACGCACCTAGGGGTTAATAATGGTAAATGACGTAACGGTTCCAGATGACAATATAGACACACTTCTAGCTAGTGTTAAGATTGGTTTGATTGAAAAAGCTAAAAAAGACGGGAAAATCTCTCAACACGATATTTTCTTGGCCATAACAGACACACCGGAGCATGTTGATGTGCTTGATCAGTTGTACACCGATCTTGCGGATGCGGGCATTGTCATAACTGGTGTTGAGCCGGCAACGGGAGCTAGTGATGAATGGACAGCTGAGGATGATGAGGAGATTGTCATCGATGAAAAAATATATCTTGATGATATTGCCGATGATTCAGTTCGGCTATATTTGCGCGAGATAGGTAAAATCCCGCTTTTGACAGCTCCAGAGGAGCTGGCATTGGCACAACGTGTAGTAGCGGGCGACAGAAAAGCTAAGGATGAGATGGCAGAGGCTAATATGCGTTTAGTTGTTTCCATAGCTAAGCGTTACGTTGGTAGAGGGTTGGATTTACTAGATTTGATTCAAGAAGGTAATACGGGATTATTGCGCGCAGTCGAGAAATTTGATCCAGACAAGGGCTTTAAATTTAGTACATATGCCACCTGGTGGATCCGACAAGCTATTACGCGTGCGATTGCCGATCAAGCCAGAACTATCCGTATTCCTGTTCATATGGTAGAAACCATCAACAAACTGCTCAGAACCCAGCGCCGCCTGACTCAAGAGTTGAACCGTGAACCTTCCAATGAAGAAATTGCCAAAGCTATGGAGATCGACGCCGACAAAGTTGAACACATTATGAAAATCAAGCAGGATATCTCATCTCTGGATGCATCCGTTCGAGACGATGATGAAGATTCGGTACTGGCTGATTTTATAGAAGATGAGGACACAATTACGCCAGAAGAATCTGCTACCAGTCAATTACGTAAAGAACATGTTAGAGATATGTTGGGGATATTAACCGATCGTGAGCAGAAGATATTGAAACTACGATTTGGTTTGGAGGATGGTAAAAGTCATACTCTTGAAGAAGTTGGACAGGAATTTATGGTGACGCGTGAGCGTATTCGACAAATAGAAGCCAAAGCATTAGCTAAACTGCGTAAACACAAAGACGCCAAAAAATTGCACGATTATATTAAGTAAATCGAGTATATCCGGTGGATTGGAGTTATGGTGAAAATTATAGGATTAGTTGGGACTCATGCCAGTGGCAAAGATACGGTGGCTCATTATCTGGTTGACAGCCATGGTTTTTTTCATGTATCAACCGGGGATATCGTTAGAGAAGAGGCAATGAAAAAATATGGCTCGATTGAGCGACCGGTACTATATAAAACAGCCAATGAATTACGTCAAAAATATGGTTATGGGGCATTGAGTATAAGGGCCTTAGAACGATTCAAACAAGTAAAAGATCAATACAAAGGGCTGGTTGTCAGTGGTTTTCGGGCTTTCGCAGAGGCTCAGGTTATCAAAGATCAAGGTGGTATCATTATATTTACTGATGCTCCTACAGAATTACGCTACAAGCGCCTTAAGCAACGAGCGCGGGTAGAAGAAGGCGAATTAAGCTTTGCAGAATTCAAAGACCGCGAAAGCGTAGAGAATGGTGGCGTTGACAAGGCTTTTGATATCAATGCCATTAAATCTAGTGCTGATTTCGTTTTAATAAATGATGATATAAAAGAAAAGTTTTTGCGTTCTGTTGATCAGGCGCTCGGTTTTTAGGAAGTTGTAGGAATATCAAATGCATAATCAGATCAATACTGATATCAAAATATTTACTGAAAAAATAGCTAACTACAAAAATATTATTGACGAGGATATCACAGTTTATAGCCGTAATATACGACAGACTACCTTACAACAATATGGCGCGTATGCTCGGTTAGAATCAGACGCATTTTTAAGCATCTTGGAGAGGGGAGGGAAACGTATTCGCGGAGCTTTAACTATGTTGGGCTATGAAATGATGGGTGGAGCGGATCAAGCCATGATTATTCAAGCCGCTCGGGCAGTTGAGATGATTCACGCTTATATTTTGATAGTTGATGATTTTCAAGATCGATCGATACTTAGGCGTGGTGATAAAACAGCACATGTTTCATTGCAGGACTATCATAGCAAACATGGGCTGGCTGGAGACTCAGCACATTTTGGCGCGTCAATAGCTTGGAATGCTGCTTTGACAGGCAATCATGCCGCCCAAATAATTTTAGCAAATCTAAATATTGATCCCGAGTTACGTCTCAAAGTTCTCAGCATCATGAATCGTACGATGGTAGTTACTGGTCATGGGCAAACCTATGACATTATGAATCAAGTTGTTGCCGAAGCAACCGAGGCTGATGTAGAGCGGGTCATGGAATGGAAAACTACTACCTATACGATCCTAAATCCATTGCACGTTGGTATGGTGTTAGCTGGCGCAGATTGTCTTTATACGGATGCGATTACGCCCTACGCGATACATACTGGTAAGGCATTTCAGATTACCGATGATATCATAGGCACATTCGGCTCAGAAGAAGAACTTGGCAAAAGCCCGGTGGATGATATGCGTGAAGGTAAACGGACACTTTTGACTGTGCATGCACTTCATCATGCCAAGAGGGCTGATAAAAACTTCTTAATCCAAATGCTAGGAAATGACCATATTAAGCCGGCCGAATTTGAACGTTGCAAAAGTATTTTGATAGAATCTGGAGCGGTTGAATATGCGCAGGCAAGAGCAACTCAAGAAGCTAAGGCGGCATTGAAGGCTTTGAGTAAGCAAGACGATATATGGTCACCCAGGGGTATACAATTTTTGCGCGGTTTAGTTGGATTTATACTAAATCGTCACTCATAATCGATAGGGTTCGTCGCAGACACACATTTCGCACTTAGCCGTTGATGCCAGTTTGTGCCTAGTTGAGAGAAAACTGTTTTCGATCGAGATGATTCGCCCCGAGGATGAGCGATTTTGCGTAATACTAGGTAAGATGTCAGGATTTTGATTTTTCGATTAACTCCAATATTTGTTCGCGGGTATGATAGGTATTGGCGTAGCGTTGTACTTCACGGGCGATCAGGAAAATAAGCATTGCGCCTAGTGCGAATGACCAATCGACACCCGATAACGGACCAGTACCAAAATATGTGTTCAGATACGGATTATAGATAATATTCATCACGCATAATATAGAAACCGCAAACGCGATACCTAGTGCCTTATTGTGGAGCTGATAGCGCGTGAATAAACCTTTAGGACTGCGTGTCTGCAATATGTTAATAAACAAGCATAAAACGATTGTTAGGTAGGTCAGAGACATGGCTTTTAGGTGCATCGGGCTAGCAGTTGCCAAATTCTGTGGGTTTATCCCGTTTCTATAAAAGAATAAAACATAATTACCAAACGCTAACCCTCCTACCAACAGACCGTAAAATAGAAGATTAGTGCCACTTTCCAGAGTGAGAATATGTTTGTGAGTATTCCTAGGATATTCCCGCATAATGTCGTTTTCGGCTTCATCCCATCCAAGAGCGGCAATCGGAAACATTTCGGCAATAAGATCGATTGCAAGGATTAATATAACGCTCAGAGCCAGTGGAATATGAAATATTACAGCCCCACCCAGACTAAACAAATTTACGGCTAGCTCCGAAGTGTTAGATGTAAGCGCACTATAGGTGCTTTTTTTAATGTTTTGAAATATGACACGTCCTTGTTGAATCGCGCCTATCATAGTTGAAAAGCTATCATCCAGAAGAACAATTTCAGCCGACTGTTTTGCGACATCTGTGCCGGTTATGCCCATCGCAACGCCAATATCGGCTCGTTTCAAAGCCGGGGCGTCATTGATGCCATCACCCGTAACCGCTACTACATGGCCGTTATCTTTGACTAGTTTGACTATCCGTAATTTATCCTCTGGGCTGACTCGACTAAAGATTACGCCACCACGGGTTGCCAGATGCAGTATGCGCGCGTCATCCAATAGTCGTAATTCTTCACCACTTATTACGATAATTTCTTGTCCTTTTTTGGCAAGTCCAGCCTTGCGCGCTATAGCTTCTGCCGTCACCGCAAAATCACCAGTTATAATTGATACGTTAATATGAGCACGATGGGCGGCACGCATCGCGGAAGGAATTTCTTCGCGCAAAGGATCAACCATTGCCACCATCCCCAACCATGTCAAATCTTTCTCCACCTCCTCCATAGTTAGATTTATTAAATCAGTATCTTTGGGCAGGCGTTTGAAGGCATAACCTAGATTGCGCGATGCATCATTCGCCCAGATGTGGTTTTGGTTATCAATCATATCGCGGTCTTTCTGACTCATGTTCCGTACATGTCCACCATCCCAAATGTCTTTGCATCGATGCAATATGCTTTCTGGCGCGCCTTTCACAAATACATATAATTGATTTTGTGGTCCATAGGTTCGCACGGAACTCATACGCTTTCTAGCAGAATCAAAAGCAAACTCTTTCAACTCGGGACTTTGCTGATCTAGGGTAGACGTGTTGAGCCCTGCTTTTTGGGCTAATGTCAGCAAGGCTCCTTCGGTCGGGTCACCTACGACATACCATGTGGCGTGTTCATCATCTGGCGAGCTGATATGCGCGTTGCTGGCAAATGCTCCGCAAGCAAAAAAAAGCGATAGATCAGACAGCGCGGTCTCACTTACGTTGTCACCATGCTGGTCAGTGATTTTGCCTACCGCTTTGTACCCCGTTCCGCTGACATTATAAGTGCTGTGCCCAATCAAAAATCGCTCAACCGTCATTTGATTTTTGGTTAGTGTGCCAGTTTTATCGGTACATACTATGGCGGTGGCACCCAGTGTTTCCACGGCAGAGAGCTTTTTGACCAAAACTCGAGCTTTGGCTAGTTTATTTGCTGAGCGTGCTAGAGATGTGTTAATTGCTGCTGGCAGGCCATTAGGTATTAATGAACTGGCAATCCCAATCGCGAAAAGTAGCGAATCTTTAAAAGGCAAACCTGATCTGATGGCCAGGGGTAACAAGGCAGTACATAAAATGACAGTACCTTGCGTAACTCTTGTGGCGAGATTTTTCATTTCTTTTTGCAGAGGACTGAGATCTGTACTTACGTCTGAACTGAGTGCGGCAATCCGTCCCAGTTCGGTGTGCATGCCAATGGCGATAACTACCCCATAACAATGCCCCGTAGCTACGGTCGTTCCCATAAACACCAAGTTGTGTCGATTCGCCAATTCTACATTGCCATTTATAGCGTGTGTAAATTTCCTGGACGGGTTACTCTCCCCGGTTAAGGCAAAGTCATTGGTTGATAATTCAGATTCAGTTATAACCCTCATATCTGCTGGAACGCTATCACCTTCTTCTATATAGACTATATCGCCAGGCGTAATTTCTGTTGCACTGACCGTACCAAGATTGCCATTACGCAGAACCTTAGCTTCGGTTACAATCAGCTTCTCAAGGCTTTCCATTAGTTTTTCGGCCTTGAATTCCTGACTGAAACCAATGAGAGTATTAAATAGTACCAAAATCAATAACGCTACCGCGGTACGACCATCACCCAGTACCATACTGATCAAAGTGCTTGCGAGCAACATAATTACCATTAAATCTTTGAACTGAGCAAGGTATTTGTGTAGGCTCGACTCCTTATGGAGCTCAAGTAGCTGATTTGTTCCGGAACGTTCATGACGTTTTGTGGCCTCATCACTTGTGAGACCGTGTTTAGGGTCGGAATCTAACTGTGCTAAAACGCTGTCAACGTCTTGCCGATAATATGCGAGTTGTTCACCACCCATCTTATATATCATTATACTACTCTAGGCGGGGTATACTAAATACATATGACAAACCCGTCACCTAGCACCAAGAAAAAATTTGTCATTATTGATGGGAAATCAGTTTTTTATCGGGGCTATTTTGCGATGTCAAATTTGTCTACAAAAGACGGAGTACCTACGGGTGGAGTCTTTGGTTTCGCGACAATGGCCTTAGAGGTCATCAAGCGGCTTAAACCAGATTATGTGTGTGTCGCGTGGGACAAGCCCAAGACGAATATCAGAAAAAGGCTTGAGTTGTATCCTGCCTACAAAGCCGGGCGCAAACCACCTCCTCCCGATTTTTTTGCGCAAATTCCTGTTCTACATGAATTGTTGGAGGCTTTTGGATGGCCTCTTTATGAGCTTGATGATTACGAAGCGGATGACATTATGGGCGCACTGAGCATACAGGCCGCCAAGCAAGACATAGAAACAATGCTTATCACTTCTGATTTGGATATGTTACAGCTGGTTGATCCGCACATTCACGTTTATGCTCTCAAAAAAGGCCTGAGTAACATCGAGTTGTTTCATCCGGAAAG
>CAYGIR010000004.1:0-25187 GCA_964349985.1 uncultured Candidatus Saccharibacteria bacterium | reverse complement strand
TTGTCATGTACTTCAGCAAATTTGTCGTGTATTTCGGCAAATTTGTCATGCACCTCGGCAAACTTATCGTGTACTTCGGCAAAGCCTGTGGCAACATCGATTCTTAAATCTTCGTTAGCACCTTCAACAATATACTTTATTGCGGCTAGGTCATCTTTAGTTAAGCTCATGCTGTATAGTTTACGAAATCTTGCGATAAAATACCAGCTGAGCATCTCCGTAAGATTTTCTCGTAATTTTATCGAAGCCGACTAGGCTAAAGCCGTCCTCGTCGTTGGGCAAAGAAACTACCAATATTCCAGACGAGGCAACGTGCCTAGTGAGCTTTATTAAAGTAGTGTAGAGGACTTTGTCGTATGGCGGATCCAGTACAACAATATCAAATTGAGTATCTTTATGAGTATTGCTCCAGGTAATAGCATTGCCGTAAATAACATCAATCATATCTAAAAGCCCTAAACTCTGTAGGTTTTTCACTATAGTTTTATAAGCTTGCTTGTCTTTGTCAATTGCTACTATCTTGATTGCTCCTCGACTCGCAGCCTCAATACTTATAGCGCCACTTCCAGAAAACGGATCCAGCACCGATAGGCCGTCTATATCACCCAGGATACTAAAAAGTGCCCCACGAATTTTCTCGCTCATGGGGTGTGTGTGATTTCCTCGGGGGGCCTCAAACGCCCGACCACCCAGCCTGCCCGCTATGATCCTCATATTTTAGTCAAACCAGCATCGACTAAAGCATTGTGCCAAATCAAAGTCACTGTACTGACCAGAGCTGGTCCCAAACGATGCCTGACTTGCCACACAAGCTTTGGGGTCCAGCCTTTTGCTAGATACGCATCAAACATCCCTAGTACGGCTACTTCTCTAGCTACCTGTTGATAATATGAGGTGATCCCGAGGTCCCGTAACCGATTAATATCTGTTTTAGTTGGCTGAGACTCTGCAAATGTAAGTGGCGCGATTAATGTGGCAATCCCCAGCTCAAACAGTCCATGACCGGTTCTGAGCCCCTTGGGTCCCCACATTTCCCAATTATTTTTGATAAATTCACGCCTAGTTTCTCCTCCGACAACATTTTTCTTTATCACCGATGTACGGGTATCCAGGCCTTTGCCTCCCATTAGCTCAAGTAGTTTTGCTTCGTACGGATAGTGGTGCGCAGGTGTCAAGCCATCAACCAGAGCATGGGCCAACCAGGCGGCCTCAAACGCGCTACGTTCACGATTGCCAGAGGCAAGTTCGGTAACTAAACTAGTGTAATGATCGTCAATCAACAACATTAATTTATTATCAGAATCATCAAAAGGATTATAATAATGCCATGGCTCGTCCTTGGCCGGGCTTTTGATCTTGATACCATCCGGACCGTTTCTGCCTTCGAACTGTAAAATATTACGAATGTTTGGAAAGATCGTGTCATCGATTATGAGTTTTGCCAATTGTCTTCGCGCTAATCTATCAATTTTTTGATGAGTTCCAATGACACGCCCAGAATATTTGGTCAATGTCGTACCGCTATACACGCTGAGGCTCCGCTTGCTGAGCTATGAATAGACTGGACTTACGCAAAATAGTCCGCTCCCAGAGTAAATCAGCTCGAGTTGGGAGTGGTTTATCTGAAGGAGAGGTATCCAAAGATACATCGACCTGTCCGTCCTGCCTGGCCTCCCTGTCGGAAAGACAGGAGGTTCGGAAAGACAGGCGGGGAAAAGAAGAACCGCTACCAGTCGAGATTATTTGGTCTGGGAGTGGGAGAGCTTTGTGTAAGTCCAGTAGAGAGTAATAACGCGAAACACCGTCCCTATTATTTTCATTTATCATTGTTCATTGCTCATGTTAGTTAAGGTTGGTAATGGCTCGGTTAGCTTGCACCCGAGCATATAACTCAGGGTATTTTAGCAGGTTTTCACCTTTATCGATAAATTCCTGGGCTCGCCTACGGGCCGCCACTATAATCTTTATATCAGATAATTTGGCAATCCTGAGGTCAAGCTGACCGTGTTGCGCGCTACCATAAATTGCCCCAGGGCCACGGATTTCCAAATCATATTCAGCAAGCTTGAAACCATCAGATGAGCGTTCCATAGCCTTAAGTCTGGTAGTAGTTGTTTGGCTATCACTTAGCAACAGATAGCAATAACCTTGATATGCACTACGACCCACCCTACCACGCAACTGGTGAAGCTGTGCCAATCCATACCGTTCGGATCCTTCAATAATCATTACTGTGGCATTTGGAACATCCACACCAACTTCTACTACGGTCGTCGAGACTAAAACATCAATCTCATGCTTGAAAAATGCTTGCATAATAGTGTCTTTTTCGGCTGTTTTCATTTTGCCGTGTAATAATCCGATGCGCCGATTTTTGTAAACACCTGATCGTAATTCCTCATACACCTGCTCGGCAGATCTTACGGGCATAAAATCCGAAACGCTGATGAGTGGGCACACAACAAATACTTGTCTACCCTTCGCTAGTTCCTTGTCAACGTTCTCGTAAAGCTGATGACGGGCATTTAGCGAAATTATTTTAGTTTTGATTGGCTTTCTGTTGGCTGGTTTTGTAACGATTATTGAGATATCCAATTCTCCGTAGAGCGTCAGCGCCAAACTCCGTGGTATCGGCGTTGCCGTCATACTCAAAACGTGTGGCATGTGACCCGCCTTGGCTTGCAGTTTTTTACGCTGTTCCACGCCAAAACGATGTTGTTCATCAATTATAACCAAACCGAGTTTATGCATATCAACCTTTGCCTGAACCAGCGCATTCGTGCCAATTATAAATCTCATATCGCCACTTTTGATTCGCTTATGAACGGTGGATTTTTGGGCTGGCGTCAGTCCCCCAACCAATAAACCAACATTTCCACCCATCCCCAGTGGTTCTAATAATTTAAATATTGTTCCGGCATGCTGACGTGCCAGCAACTCGGTTGGTGCCATCAATGCAACCTGAAAACCATGCTCCATCACCATCACCGCCGCCATTGTGGCAACCACCGTTTTACCAGAACCTACATCGCCCTCCAATAAACGATTCATTGGCTGAGTTTTTTGAATATCTTTGTATATCTGCCAAATGGCTTTCCTTTGATCATCAGTCAAGCTAAACGGCAAATGCTTAACAAAATCCTTGGCAAGGGTTTCATTAAACGGCACAGGACTGGTATGTTCTTGAAGTAACTCATATTTATTAAGCAATGCCGATAGAGTTAGTTCAAATATTTCCTCAAACCCAAGCCGACGTTTGGCGGCATGCAACGTGTCAGAGCTAATCGGAAAATGGATTTGCTCAATCGCATTGGCACGAGACATTAAACCCTCAGCTTCAATCAACCAGTCAGGCAATTTTTCTGGCAATTTTCGAATCATTGGCAAAACCTCGCGCACAGCGCGCCTGATCTGAGCCGATTTGAGATCCTTTGTCTCTCTGTAGACAGGCACTATGCGGGCCGTATTTATCGGAAAATTACTGGCAAGCTCTATGGATGGGTTTTGGATACTCAGTCGCTGATAGCGTAATCCAAAATCACCAGAAATATAATAGTCATGACCCTTGTTCAATGACACCACACGATACGGCTGGTTGAACCATACCAGCCTTACACTACCAGTCTCATCGCTAGCCACTGCTTCAGTAATATGTAAACCTCTACGCGCATAACGTCCGTTGACTTGTTTTATGTTGGCCCTTATTGTCACCATACCAGGCCTAATCTTGCCTATAGGTAAAACTAACGAATAATCATCATACCGCCGTGGAAAATAATCTACCAATTGCCAAGCGGTTTTAATACCCAGGGCGGACATTTTTTTGGCAACTGCTACGCCAACACCTTTTATATCACCAACCGGGCTATCCAAAGACATACTCTTCAGTATATACTCCACTTACTCAAAATACTCCATCCCCTGACCGATTCCGCGTGGTCACAAACTATACTCTAAACGGTTTTTGCTCCAAGCAGGATTGGTCTGAAATTGGTGACACAGCGCAGAGCCCTATTTAGCTTTTCTGATCAGGAAAAAGATACTTGGGCCGAAATATGCCTTGGCCATGGTTGGTTGCATTAATTTTTCCATAGATAACATAATGGACTTTGGTATTACTTTTTTAAGTCCGGGGCTACGAAGATTTGATACTGACAGGACCTTGTCTACCTTGAAGCCCGCATGCGCTAATTGTCTTATGATCGTCCGTGGATTATGATTGACAAACGCGATGGAGCTTTTATCGCGATTTTTAGGAGATCTGATATCGACTGGTTCTGTTGGTAACCGCTTGAAGCGGAGTATATGTTTGAGTCGGTTTCGCCCATGTGCATAATTTGCGACTTCTAGTAGCAAATAACCATCATCCTTAAGTACACGATATAATTCTTTAAATTCTGCGCCAGGATTAGGTAAATGATGCATAACGCGTATCATAGTAATCAAATCCTGGGACTTGGTGGGAATTTTTATGTCATCGGCTTGTGTTAGGACCTTATCAATCTCAGGATGATCTTTCAAAAAATTCTCGGCAAGTTTGAGTTGTTTCTTGGATGGCTCAGCGAGCGTTACTTTATCGGCATAATTTTCCAAAAACACGCACAACCGGCCGTACCCGCCACCAATATCCGTGGCTGTCGCGAAATGTTTGCCCCTTAGCAGACGTTGAATGGCAATTTCCTCTGCGGCGTGTTCGTAATCGCGCCCATCCCAATAACGCAAATAGTTAAAGCTGGCATTATCATATTGATTAGCGGTTGGTGTGTTTTTTGACATATAGAAAATTTAGTATTAGGGCTTTCGCACTTTCGCATTGATATCAGAGTACAGATGATTGGTACGAAAACTGTTTGGATTCTTGACCGGAACCCGTAGGTATACCGCTAGAATACAGACAGTTTGCAGCCAGTCAGCTGTGGTCTGTTGCGATGAGAAGGTGCGAAAGTCCTTAGTATACCTTATTTATCACGAAATTTTTACTAGCATCTGCGTATTCTTACCGCGACGTACTAGAATATAGCCCAGATTCTCCCAACTTTGATCGATACAAATGTCAGAAGCACTATTTTGTAGCTGTTTATTATTGACATAGATTGCCCCAGCTTCTATAAAACGTCGGGCCTCTGTGGTGGATACGGCGAGTTGCCCGCTCACCAAGATAGAAGCTAGCAAATCACCAACGGTTGCCATTATCGTGGGGAGTTCTTCACTAATAGCCGCCAACTCAGCCTCGGTCAGTTCTAGTACCGGCTTGCTCCCGAACAAAGCATCAGCTATGTTTTTTTGTTTGGCCGCCTGATCAGTGCCGTGTACGAGTTTTGTAACTTCGTAAGCTAGTTTTTTGTGAGGTAATCTAGCCCCACGCTCACCATCGAACGCATTGGATAGCTCATCAATTTCATCTTTGTCCAGCAATGTAAAGATTTTGAGATAATCAATCACGCTTTCGTCATCAATATTTAACCAAAATTGATAAAATTTATAGATGCTTGTCAGACTAGCCTCTAACCAAATCGCGCCACTTTCTGATTTGCCAAACTTTTTCCCTGTTGTTTTGTCGATAATCAGTGGGGCCGACCAAACGTGTGTTTCATTACCTGTAATTCGCCTGACAAGATCAACTCCCGCGATACTATTACCCCATTGGTCCGAACCGCAGACTTGCAGTGTTACGCCCTTTTCACGATTGAGATGCAAAAAATCGTAGGCTTGAATGAGCACATAGCTAAATTCAGCATAGCTAATGCCAGCACCGTTCTCTGTCAATCGCTTTTGCACGAAATCTCGACCCATCATCTGGCGCATTGGCACGTGTTTACCTATATCCCTCAAAAATCCCAAGTAACCCATATCCTGAAACCAATCATAGTTATCGACAATTTCAAATTGTTGATTATCAAAAATTTTCTTATATTGTTCGACAATTGCGTGCTTGTTATCCTGAATTTGTTCTACCGAAAGTAAATTTCGTTCCTCAACCTTGCCGTCAGGATCGCCAATCATGCCTGTCGCACCACCGATCAGGAGCACAGCATTATGCCCGTGATTGATAAAATGCCGTACCATCATAGCTGCCGCCAGATTGCCAATTGTCATAGAAGCCGCACTAGGGTCTACCCCCCAATAAAACGTAATAGGCTCGCCATTGATGATATCTAGTGATTTATATGTGGTTTGATTTGCGAAACCACGCCATTGTAATTCTTCTGCTAAATTCATAAAAATTAGTATATAGGACTTTTGCACTTTTTCACCACCCCAGACCAATCCTGCAGGGCTGCAAACTGTATATCTTCTTTCGGTGTAGCTACGGCTACCCCTCCAGAAGCTAAACAGTTTACAGCCGATAGAATTCAATCTGGGTATGGAGGAGTTTGGCGTAAGTCGAGTTTATCCGTGTCGCATGTGTTTGTTGTGCTAAATTTTGCTATAATATAATTATTATAGGAGTATAGGTAACGACATGATACGACAAAAATCGGGCGGGAAACTCGGTGGTAAAAATACCGGACGCAAAAGCAAGAGCAGTTTTGTTACCAAAAGTGGGCAAACCATTAAGATCAATCGGTCCATAGGAGATAAAATTCGTGCCGCGCGCGCCACGAATGCCCAAAAACGCGCGGAACGATTGGCTGGTATGCCAAAAGGTCGTGTCCAGCGATTCTTTTTCCGCCTTCACCCCAAGCGTTTATACAAATATTGGTTTAGTCGCGATGGTGGTATTATGGCTCTAAAGATTTCAGGGATTGGCATTCTGACTGGATTCTTGCTATTATTCGGAATTTTCGCGTATTTCAGAAAAGATTTACCAAATATTCGTGATATCTCCGGAAGTAATATTGGTGGCAGTATTTTGTACTATGATCGAACAGGGCAAACACTTTTGTTTGAAGATGTTGACGGATCGAAACGGATACCTGTCAAGGACGAAGCAATAAATCTGTATGTCAAGAAGGCAACCGTTGCTATCGAAGACAAAGACTTTTTCAAGCATGGCGGGTTTGATATGCGTGGTATCTTGAGAGCTGGGGTTAACAACCTAGTTGGGCGAAGTGGGACCAAACAAGGAGGCTCCACGATTAGCCAACAACTAGTCCGCTTGACACAATCAAATGTTGGCACCGAAAGAACCTATAAGCGCAAAATCAAAGAGCTCATCCTATCCGTCGAGCTCGAACGTGAATATTCCAAAGCCGAAATTCTAACTGGTTATCTCAATACCGCTCCATACGGGGGTATAGAAAATGGTATTGAAGCCGCCGCGCAAAATTATTTCCATAAGTCAGCCAAGGATCTCACGCTTGCGGAATCCACGATGATGGCAGCAATTCCACAATCACCCAGCTATTACTCACCTTATAACAAAACAGCTTTCAATCGTGGAGCGTTAATTGGTCGCCAGCATTATATATTGGATCTTATGGAGCAACAACAGATGATAACCGCCCAAGAACGGGACGATGCTAAAAAAGTAGATATTTTAGCAGAAGTCAAACCTCGACCACAACACTACGAAAATATCAAAGCCCCCTGGTTTGTACTTACTGCCAAACAAGAGTTAGAGCGCCGCAAGGGGGCTAATGTTGTCAAGCTTGGAGGATGGAAAGTCATTACAACCTTGGACCTAAATGCCCAAAAGGTTGCTGAAGAACAAATCCAAAAAGGACTTAAACAGGTCAGGCGTCAAGGCGGCGACACGGCGGGTTTTGTGGCGGAAGATGTCAAAACTGGTCAGGTGGTCGCTCTAGTGGGAGGTGATGATTTCAATGACGCCACATTCGGTCAAAATAACTACGCTCATGATCTCGAACTACCCCCAGGATCTTCGTTCAAGGCATACGATTATGCCGCGCTTATTGACACTCAAAAAAATGTTGGTGCCGGGTCAGTCTTATACGACTCCAAAGGTCCGGTACCGGGCTATCCCTGCACCACCGGTGTAAGTAGCACGGGAAACTGCCTTAGGGACTATGATCTTCGGTATCCTGGCCCACTAACTCTTCGATATGCGTTAGGTGGTTCACGTAATGTTCCGGCTATCAAAGCGATGCTGATCACTGGTGTCGACCAAACAATAGAAGTCGCTCATAAACTAATGAGTAATTATGGTGATGATGGCAAACCCGATCCGACCATAGGCAATTATCGTTGTTACTATGACGAGAATAACACTCAGCAAGCACCATGTTATGCCTCATCAGCTATTGGAGATGGCGCTTACTTACGTCTTGATGAGCATGTCCACGGATATGCGACTCTCTCCAGAAATGGGCTAAATATCCCGCAAACATACATTATGAAAGTCCAGGATGCCTCTGGTAAAACCGTCATGGAATGGAAACCCAGCAAGGGCGTACAAGCCATTAATCCGGAATCCGCCTACATCGTAACCGACATGTTAAGTGATCCCAATGCCAGCTATTTTGCTAACAAAATTCATCGCTACAAAGGCTGGACGTTTGGGCTCAAGACTGGTACCACCAACGATAACAAAGATGGTTTAATGATGATGTTCTCTACTCAATACGCTGTTGGTACATGGGTGGGTTATCACAACCGGCAAAAAGTCATGAGTGGCGTCATGGAAACTATGACAACTCCAATCGTAAATGGCTGGATGCAAAACATGCACGCAAATCTAAAACCAGAGGATCGTATCAAACCCAGCGGTCTTCAAACGCTACCTGCGTTTATCGTGCGCGCCCATGTTGGTTTTAGCTCCATTGAACCGAGTCCGGCTACGGACTTATTCCCATCCTGGTATAAGCAACCAAGCCAAGCTAACGCAAAGCAGCAGATCGATCAGGTCAGCAATAAACTTGCCACCGAATGTACTCCGCCACGCGCGGTGAAGTCTGGAACTGGCGGAAACAGCAACACCTTTTCAATTGATAAATTCGTAGGTAGTGGGACGACTGAAATCACAGAAAAAGATGACGTACATAAATGTGACGATATCAAACCAACCATTACAATTAACACCAGAGACATTACCTGTGCCAGTAGCGGCTGTACAATCAGCGCGACCGTGACAGAGGGTACGCATCCGCTGTCTTCCGACAAGTTCAAGGGTACCGTCAACTTCTTGATAGATGGACAGGTTGTAAACACTCAAAATATAGATGTTCCAGGTACGGTAAGCTTTGATTATAAACCGGATTTTAGTGGCTCAAAACCCCTCTCAGCAGAAATATTAGATGGTGTACTATACGATGGAACCGACAGTACCACCATCAACGCCACCGGCGACACCCCCAGCAATCCCCTAGTCCTACAAACCCCGAGTGGAGATGTTTTAAAAAGAAACGATGTGAAGTTTACGTGGTCTGATTTGGGCGATAGCATCAGCTATATAGTTTCCTGGGGGTGTAAAAGCGGAGGTACATATCCAAATAGCAAGAGCAGAACGACTAACAAATATGACCCAACCCCATCTGAAGTATTTAACGGTCCTTTGATTAACTACCCGGTCGATTGTATCTGGAAAGTTGAAGCAAATAATGGCACCACCGGCACGGGATCATTCAGAGTATTAGCTCCCTAATAGTTTACTCCTTGGCCAAAAACGAGTTCAGCGCGCTACGTATATCACGAACACCCACGTACTGCTTGGATTGCAAGTCTTTTATAATTGGACCGATAGCTATATCAAACCCGAGTTTTTTGGCCTCTGCCAGGCGTTTGTCTATAAACGGCACATGACGAACTTCACCACTTAACCCTATTTCTCCAAAAACCACGGCATTTTGCTTGAGCTGCATACCTTTTGACGCGGTTGCTATCGCCATACAAATTGCCAAATCAGCAGCCGGTTCGGTTATTTTGATACCGCCTACAATGTTGATATAAATATCCTGATCTGCCAGGTTCAGCTTGGTCCTTCGCTCCAGCATAGCAATGAGCAGATTGACCCTATTCAGATCAATACCGCTAGCGGCACGCTTGGGATAACCATACGATGTGCGATTGACCAATGCTTGAACTTCTACCAACAACGGTCGGCTTCCCTCCATTGTCGCCAGCACGATAGACCCATCGCTCATCTGTCGCTCAGCCAGTAGCGCAGCCGACGGGTTTTCGACTGGTTGCAAACCATTGTCTTTCATCTCAAATATGCCTGCCTCGCTAGTTGACCCGTACCGATTTTTTACCGCCCGAAGTACTTTAAAGCCCCCATAGCGATCACCCTCCAACTGCAAAACAACATCCACTACATGCTCCAACACTTTTGGCCCAGCAATTGAGCCTTCTTTGGTAACATGACCCACCAACAATAGCGCAGTATCAGCTTGTTTTGTGGCAAGGGTTAGTAATGCTGTGCTATTGGTAATCTGGCTTACGCTACCAGGAGCAGACGCTATGGCTGCCACACTCAGCGTTTGGATTGAATCAACAACCACCAAATTGTAACCTCCATCAGAAATTGTACGAGCTATATCATCAGCACTGTTGCTGGTTGCAACCTGCAAATTTTTACCTACCGCACCAAGCCTGTCGGCTCGCAGACCAATCTGATGTGCTGATTCCTCGCCACTGACATACAAAACCTTGTATTTTTTGGCAAGGTCGTGAGCAAGCTGCAACAACAGCGTGCTTTTGCCAATGCCCGGCTGACCAGCAATCAGGTTAACACTCCCTGCTACGATCCCGCCACCAAAAACAATATCAACCTCCGAAATCCCACTCGTAAGTCGTTTGTGATCTTTTGCCAACGAACCACTGACAGTTTGAGTACTTAATTGCTTGCCACCACTACGAACCTGTCCAACACTGATATTAATTTGTTCTTGTAGAGTATTCCACTCGCCACATTGATTGCAACGTCCACTCCAAGTTGAGCTAACCGCGCCACAACTACTACAAACAAATTGCGCCACATTTTTTTTAGACATGTAATAAGTTTACACTGACAAACCATAATTCCTATACCCCTTGAAGACTAGAAATTAGGATTTAGGAATTTATATTACACGCATTTCGCACTTAGCCGTTGATGCCAGTTTGCGCCTAGCTGAGCGAAAACTGTTGAACTGATGGAGAGGTAGCCGTAGCTACATGGAGAGCAGGTCAATAGTTTGTAGCCAGTTAGGGGTAAACTGGGGCAATGAAAAAGTGCGGAATGCGTGTATTACTGTTGCTCAATAGTATCCGGACGAGTATCTATGGCTTTGACTAGCTCGCCCTCCTCTGTTACTATCGCGTTGCGATCAGCCACCAATACGTTGTGCTGATCAATCAAGCTTCTGACCGCACGCACTCGTGCGTTGTAGGTGTTGACCCTTGCATTAAAACCCGGTACCGCAGCGTTATATGTGACATTATCATTGTTAGCCAATAAATTGTCCAACCGAGTGCGTTCACCCTGTAGTTGTTGGCTCAAACGATTCAGTTCTGCTTCGGCTACACCAATCTGTTGTTTTATGGATTCGAGCTTTTTATCAGCGTCAGCTATTTGTTGTTTACGCGCCGTAAATACTTGTTCATACTGTTCTGAATATGTGACTACCTGCAAGCGGTCCGTAAAATAACGTTTGTAATATTCCTCCAGCCCAGGCTGTAATGTACGAACTTCTGTTCCTAGAATCGAATGAAGCTCGTTGGTTATGTCCGCGCCTTTTTGCTGATAATCTGCTATCGTATTACGGATTCGCTCGTCGGTAACCTTGGCATATTCTTGATTGATCAGATTGTCAACACGCCGTTTTTCGCTATTACTAAGCCTTTCGTAGGCCGCATGTAGCATCTCATGGGCCGCCGTAACTTGTTTGATGCCACTAATCCTGGGATCGGTCACATTAAACAAATATATCCCGCGACCGGAAACGTAACAGCCAAGCACAATGGTTTGCTCAGAGGAACTACAGTGGTTATTAAATGCTTGCTTGTCATCCAGTGATGGATAATATACATAAAAAAGCCGTTTAGTCGGTTCGGTCATTGTCGTCTGAGCTGCCAATTCGACAACCCCGGGAGGTGGCGCATATCCTCTCAATCGCCATGTATCATACATATTCCAGCGCTGTGTCCATCCAACCAAAGGCAAAACCAACGCGGTTCCAACCACCATAAGCCTAGCAAGTCGCTTAGTAAATACCGTCATAGTTTAAGTATACTGGACTTACACAAAATCGCCCGTACCCAGAGTGATTCGGAGCGAATCTCATGCAGACGGTACCGCGTATCCGATTATTCGGAAACTGTCGCATAAACTAACTTGTCATCTTTGGAGGATACTTTTACGATGTCGCCTTTTTGATATTTACCATCTAATAACTCCAGCGCGACGTGATCTTCCAAAGTATCCTGTAACAAACGACGCATTGGACGAACCCCATTTTTGGAATCGTAACCATGTTTCAGTAGATAAGCCTTGGCACTGTGAGCGAGCTCTAACCCAAGACCGTGTTTGACCAACCGTTGTCGTAGCTCATTTACTTGCAAGTCCAAAATTTTTAGAATATCTTTTTTGGTTAAAGCCCGAAAAACTATTGTTTTATCTATTCGATTTAGCAATTCTGGTCGCATCATTTTCTTGAGCGCATCATGTACTTTGTCTTTGTTTATTTGATGCAAACCATCCAGATCATCAGCATCAGCGGGACCTCCAACTTGGAATCCCAGAGAAGCTTCTTTCTGCAACCGTTCAGCTCCTATGTTGCTGGTCATAATTATAATCGTGTTACTAAAATCAATCTTGCGCCCTTTCGCATCAGTGAGCGTACCGTCTTCCAAGACTTGTAACAACATATTAAATACTTCTGGATGAGCTTTTTCTATCTCGTCGAACAAAACTAAGCTATATGGCTGACGCCGAACCTTACTCGTTAGCTGCCCGCCATCATCGTAACCAACATAACCAGCTGGCGCGCCAACTAGACGTGATACGTTATGATGCTCTCCAAATTCACTCATATCGATTTTGACGAGTGCCTCTTCTGAACCAAAAAATTCCCGTGCCAGCACTCGTGCTAGTTCTGTTTTGCCAACACCCGTCGGTCCAAGAAAGATGAAAGAACCAATTGGACGACCAGCGGCACCAACTCCCGAACGATTGCGTCTAACTGCTTTGGATACTGCAGAAACCGCCTCGTCTTGACCAATGACATATTTACCAAGATTAGTCTCAAGATTTAGCAAATACTTGGCTTCGGAGCGTATAACCTTATTCACCGGCACACCCGTCATACGTGCGACTACGTCCGCAACATCTTCACTGGTCATAATCAGCCGACGCACCGCTTTAGTGCTAGCCACAAGCTTTTTGAGTTCTTCGTTAATTTGGCTGGCCCGTTGCTTATATTTCGCTGCTTTTTCATAATCTTCGGTATCAACAGCATCCTCAATACGTGTTTCGACCAACTGAAGTTCCTTTTGAAGCTTTCGAACTTCGGGCGGGGTTTTGCCTTTATCTACGCGTAAATGTGCGGCAGTCTCATCAAGCAAATCAATCGCCTTATCTGGCATAAAGCGATCGTTTATATATCGTTTAGCCAAAGTAACAGTGTCTTCTAAAACCTCGTCACTGACCTTCACACCGTGAAATTCTTCGTAGTGCTTACGCAAGCCTTTTAATATCGCTAAAGTCTCTGGGGCGTTAGTTTCGGGGACCTGGATCGGCTGAAAACGACGCTCTAGCGCTGCGTCTTTTTCTATGTATTTGGTATATTCAGCGGTTGTAGTCGCCCCGATAACCTGAATCTTGCCACGTGCTAATGCTGGTTTGAGAATATTACCAGCATCCATCGCGCCCTCGGCAGATCCAGCCCCAACTATCAGATGTAGCTCATCAATAAACGCAATCGTTTTTTTGTCATTCTCAAGCTCTAACATAACTTTTTTAAGTCGTTCTTCAAATTCTCCACGGTATTTTGTACCTGCAATCATCCCAGCCAGATCAAGCATAACAATGCGTTTATCCAACAAACTATCTGGCACGTCTTCACTAACTATGCGTTGCGCTAAACCTTCTACAATAGCTGTCTTACCAACACCAGGTTCTCCAATCAAAACAGGATTGTTTTTGGTACGCCTATTCAAGATAGTAACCACGCGCCTAATCTGAGGCTCACGCCCTACAACTGGATCAAGCTTACCCTGTCGCGCCTGAGATGTTAAATCAGTTCCAAAAAAGTCCAATGCCGTTTTGCGCTGTTTTTTAGTCCGTCGTCGGCTGTCCATACCTGCACCACCATTTTCGTTATACTGCTGTCTGTTTAGAAATTGTTCGAGCTCACTATTCAACCCATCCACATTAACATTCATATCAGTCAACAGTTTTGTAGCTCGAGCATTCTTTTGGGTTAAAATACTGTATAAAATATGCTCCGTACCCGTATAAGACTGATGTGATTCCTGGGCGATATCCTGAGCCATTTTGAGAGTAAGCTTTGCCGTCTCGCTCAAACCTTTGCCACCCAGATTGATTACAAGAGTTTTGGGAGTAAGATTCAATACTAGACGCGCTCTATCCAGCGTTACGCCGGCGTCTGACAATATTTTTGCACCCATACTACTATCTTGCGCCAAAACGCCCAACAATAAATGCTCCGTGCCCACGTAAGCACTGCCAAAACTACGTGCTATAGCATCAGCATGCTTCAGGCTACTAAGCGCATTGTCGGTTAAATGATTTAAGAATTCCTGAAAATCAGGTGATTGTGACATCATGATTATTTCCTACCCTTCAGCGATTTATTATGCATCGCTAACAATCATTATACCAATTAGCACTCACAGGTCAAGAGTGCTAATTACCGAATATACGGGCAATGTATTGCTACGGCTTGTCGTCAGTCCCGTGTTCTTCAATCGCTTCAAGCAGTGAGCTTTCTAATTGCTCTTTTTTCTTCAGTTTTGGTGGTGCTACGATGGTCACGGATTCTGTGGGTTCCGATACGGTAACATCGGCGTTGATATCAAGTTCATATCCCGTTAGTTTACTGGCCAGGCGGACGTTTTGACCACTTTTTCCGATGGCAATACTTAGTTGGTCCTCGGGGACGATAACTCGACCTCTTTTGTGAGTCTCATCCAGCTCAACCCGCGTAACCTTGGTCGGGCTCAAAGCATTTATTATATACGTGACTGGATCATCATTGAAGACAACAATGTCGATTTTTTCCTGCTCACCAACTTCGCTCATAACTGCATTTACGCGAGTACCATGGCCACCCACGAATGTACCAACTGGATCAACCCCTGGTACGCTACTAGCCACAGCTATTTTGCTGCGAACGCCTGCCTCACGAGCAATACCCTTGATCTCCACCGCTCCGTTTTCCATTTCTGGTACTTCACCCCTAAACAGCCACTCGATGAATTGGTTATTACCACGTGATACAACCAATTGCGGGCCTCGAAAGCCACGCTCAACGTCTTTCAAAAAAACCTTAAGACGCTGCCCCGGATAATACCTCTCGCTCTGAATTTGTTCGCTACGCGGCATGATTCCCTGAGCCTTGCCTAATTCAATACGTACAATATTGCCATCAACACGTGACACGATACCGTTGACTACGGTCCCGATTTTGTCTTCATATTCACCCATGATAATTTCACGCTCAGCCTCTCGCAACCGCTGCACGATAACTTGCTTGGCGGTCTGGGCTGCGACACGTCCGAATGATTCGACTTTTTGATAAATTTCAATCATATCGCCGATCTTGGCATTTTTTTTCATAACTTGGGCATCCGTGAGACTAATTTCAAAGTTCGCATCACCCACGGACTCTACTACCTCTTTGCTAATATAGGCATCAACATCACCATTATTTAGATTCATGTTCACACGAATCTCTTGATCACGCTCACCATAATCGCGACGATACGCAGCCGCTAACGCTTGTTCTACAATCTCCTTTACGACATCCTCTGGCAAATTCTTCTCTTCCGCGATTGTTCTGACAGCTAATGCCAGTTGTTTAATATCAAGGTCCACTTTGTTTCTCCTTATAAAATTTAAGTACCAATAATCAGTTGCTGGACTTATGAAAAAAGTCGACCTACTGGCCGACTTGAACATCATTATTCTAGTCTAGTTACCACATGTTGTCAATCACACTTCATATAGAACGATACAATCCTGCTAATATATAACAATGAGTAGAGATGTTAAGCGTTTATTTGAGCAATTTCAGCCCCAAAAATACCTACTGGAAATTTCGGTAAATGAAATCTCGATGACGTTTAAGGGCAAGGTTGCCATCACCGGACAACGTCGCGGTCGGCCAAGTCAACGACTAACATTGCATCAAAAAGGTCTCAAAATCACTAACGCGCGGATCACCAGACATGACAAAAAAGATAATGAATCCACCGTATCAGTTGATCGAATCAACCACCATAAATCATTTGATGAAGTGCGGTTACACACCGAACATACATTGTACCAAGGAAAATATACCATTAATTTGGAGTTTGAGGGGGCAATCACACATCAGATGAACGGCGTCTACCCGTGTTTTTTTGAACACAACGGAGAGGACAAGAAATTATTCGCTACCCAATTCGAAAGCCACCATGCCAGAGAAGTTTTTCCATGCATTGACGAACCAGAAGCCAAAGCCGTGTTTGAACTCGCCCTCACACATCCCTCAGGCGCTGTTGCCTTATCCAACACCCCTATCCGTAAGCAAACAGATCTCCCACAAACTGCCAAGCACGACAAAGCCACAAACTATACGCTGACCGAATTTGAACCTACGCCAATAATGTCGACATATCTGTTAGCATTCGTCTTTGGTGACCTTGAATACAAGCAAGCTGAAACCCATGACGGTATTATCGTACGAGCCTACGCGACACCGGACAACGTAGAATTAACTACCTTTGCTCTAGAAGTAGCTGTCAAATGCCTGGAGTTCTATAGCGATTATTTTGGCATCCAATACCCTATCGCTAAGTGCGATCTCATAGCATTACCAGATTTTGCTAGTGGCGCGATGGAGAACTGGGGCTGCATAACCTTTCGCGAGCAAACTATGCTAGTTGATCCCAAAAACTCTACGCTGACCAATAAACAATATGTCGCGTTAGTAGTAGCCCACGAGCTTACTCACCAATGGTTCGGGAATTTAGTTACAATGCGTTGGTGGACCGATTTATGGCTAAACGAAGGGTTCGCTAGCTGGATGGAATATCTAGCAGTCGATCACCTTTTTCCTGATTGGCAGCTCTGGACGCAATTTGCCATTGACGAACAACATCCCGCGCTGCAACTAGACGCGCTGGAGCACACTCACCCAATTGAAGTCCCCGTGCATCATCCAGATGAAATTCGCACAATCTTCGACACTATTAGTTATTCCAAGGGAGCTAGTGTCATACATATGCTACATGAATACCTGGGTAAAACTGATTTCCGTAATGGGTTACGGCACTATCTAACCAAACATCAATATGGCAATACAAACACCACTGACCTTTGGACCAGTCTGGAAACAATTTCCAAAAAACCCGTAGGCGAATTTATGAGAGCCTGGACTGCCCAGCCCGGGTTCCCTCTGGTGACTGCTACTATCAAAGACAATCATGTAGAGCTTACCCAACAGCGCTTCTTGATAAACCCAAAACACGACGCAGTTAAGAAATCTATCTGGCCAATTCCTTTGCTTGCTGAAGGCTCCGACCAGGACACGCTCAATACACCATCTATCAAAATTAAAATTAAACCAAAATCTATATTTAAGCTCAACCAAGGACAAAGTGGGTTTTACCGTACGGCTTACGATAATATCCACCTCCAAGAACTTGGCAAACAAATCAAACAAAATCGGCTAGCACCGCTGGATCGGCTCGGAATTCTTACTGATTTGTTTGAATCCGCCAAGGCGGGTCATTCTAGCACTACGGATGCGCTAGGCTTTTTAATCAATTATTTTACCGAAGAAACAAACTATGCGGTCTGGGATGTAATCGCGTCAATAATAGGAAATCTACGGCTTGTAATGGATGATGAAACATTACGGGAAAACATAAAACCACATATTCGACATATCATTAAATCTGAGCTTAAAAGATTAGGTTGGAATCGCAAAAAGAACGACAGCCATTTTGACATGTTGTTACGACCGATCATTATAAGTTTGGCGGCAAGCTCGGACGAACCATCGGTTATCAAACAATGTCAGGATTTGTTCGCGAATATCAACGATACTGCTATTGATCCGGATCTTCGTGGGACCATCTTTACAACTGTGGCGCGTCTTGGTGACAAACCCGAGTTTGACAAACTATTAGAGCTACACAACCGTTCTACATTGAGTG
This sequence comes from uncultured Candidatus Saccharibacteria bacterium, assembly GCA_964349985.1. Lineage (GTDB taxonomy): Bacteria > Patescibacteriota > Saccharimonadia > Saccharimonadales > CAYGIR01 > CAYGIR01. Next base: position 6,923 of record CAYGIR010000004.1, on the reverse strand, counting down.
AAGAGCGTACCACAATCGCCACCGCATTGACGGGTTTTACGCAATCAAAACTTAATTCACGCGCACTGGAACTCATAAACTCCAAATCCGTTCGGTTACAAGATGTATCATATTGGATCGCATATAGCTTTCTGAATCGTTATTCCAAAAATGCAACTTGGGAGTGGCTAAAAAATAACTGGGGGTGGCTACAGGAAAGCGTCGGGAACGATCTCAGTTTCTTCCGAATGCCAATATATGCTGCTCGTGTATTTAGCAACGCTTCGTTTATTGATGAATACACAAAGTTCTTTAGTGATAAACTTTCCCCTGCATTCGACCGCCCCTACAAGCAGGGTCTGGAAGTCCTACAAGTGCAAACCGCCTGGAAAACTAGAGATCTTGAAGCACTTCAGTCCTATTTTAAGTCTCAATCTCGATAAGCTCAAAACCCGTCTGAGACGCTGCTATAGCCGCCAATATGCAATCCCCCTCCCAATTATTATCTGATAACCACATGCGCGTCGCGAATTTCATTTGATTAAGTTTTTTTGGCGTGATGTAATCAAAACCGTCGCCTTGATCCAAATTGTGCCGATATTTTACCTCCACAAAATAAATCGTTTGGTTTTTTTCGGCAATAATATCTATCTCACAATATTGATTACGCCAGTTAAGCTCTACAATTTTGAAACCATGTTTACGCAAATAATCAGCGGCCGATTTTTCGGCATCATGCCCAGTCGAATAATTAGTCACGAAAGCAAGACCTGAATTGGTTTATAACTACGACGATGTATGGCTGACACACCGTATTGTTCAAGCATCTCCTGATGAAGTTTTGTACCATAGCCAACATGTTTTTCAAACTGATAAACAGGGTAAAACCTAGCCACTTGTCGCATATATTTATCCCGAGTAACCTTGGCATATACACTGGCGGCACTCACTATACCGTGCTGGATATCGGCTTTTATAATCGCCCGTGATGCATGAAAATCTATTGGACAATAATTAATATTGCCATCCATAATAATTTCATCATCGAATGTGGCTCCCAATGCAATAAGTGCCCTACTAACACCTGTCCGCATCGCTGCGGCCAACCCAGATTCGTCAATTTCTTCTGGTTGTACCCACCCCTCGCCAATGTCACAGGCCAAACGAATGTCAGGCAACAAGGATTCGCGCTGGTGATGAGATAAGGTCTTAGAATCAGCCAAACCTTCCGGCAAGGCACCGACCAATCTAGCGGCAACTACCAATAACGGTCCCGCCCAGCACCCTCGTCCTACTTCATCAATACCTATCATGCCAACATAGTAGCAAAGACTACGTCTGGGTGCTATTCGGCTTAGATGCAGCTTCGTGGGCGGCCAGTGCTTCGGATACTTTGGCTTCTTCTATTTCGGCGATCTCTGCCTTGGCTTGAGCTGCTTCTTCATGCTCTCTGCTGGCTAATGCTTTGGCTTCCGCTTCGGATTTTTCAGCCACTTCATCTCTAACCGTATTGACCGCTTCTTTATCGAAGTCCATACCTGTCAAACGAGCTGATTTGCCGGTACGTTGGCGCATGTAGGTTAGATAGTTACGGCGCACTTTACTACGTTTAGTTACTTCTACCTTAACAACCAAAGGGCTGTGTAACATGAAAGATTTTTCTACCCCAACACCACTTGCCACGCGACGTACGGTTATGCGACTGGTGTGACTGTTTTTGCGATCAGTGCGAATCACAAGACCCTGAAAGATCTGAACCCGTTCTTTAGCGCCTTCACGAATTTTTTGATGTACTTTTACTGTATCGCCGGAACGCACATCAACAACTTGCGCTTTTTTGTACTTTTCCTCAATTTTCCTAATAACAGATTCCATAGATTTTCAACTTTACACCACATCTCTGTTATTTGCAATAGTTTATAAATAGGATGTCAACGCAAAATAGAAATGTCCGGTTGTCTGCAAAGTAAAAATGTCCGGTTTATAAACCACTGATATAGAGTATTATAGGTACATGGATTTCGCGGAAGAAGCACTCAAAAAACACCGACAGCTTAGGGGCAAAATTTCTATAACCCTCAAAGACACGCTAGATGGTCTAGATAAATTAAGCACCTACTACACCCCAGGCGTAGGAGCTGTTGCAAGCTATCTAGCCACGCATCCGGACCAGGCTCGAAACTATACATGGCTTAACAACTCAGTTGCCGTTATATCTGACGGCTCAGCCGTATTAGGCTTAGGTAATATTGGACCTATTGGCGCGTTGCCCGTTATGGAAGGCAAAGCAATGCTTTTTAAGCATTTTGGGCACATTGATGCGGTGCCAATTGTGCTTGATGTTCATTCCGCTGACGAAATCGTCTCTGCGGTTGAGGCAATCGCACCAAGTTTTGGAGGAATAAATCTAGAAGATATCGCGGCCCCGATCTGTTTTGAAGTAGAGGAAAGATTAAAAGCCAAACTTAATATTCCCGTTATGCACGATGACCAGCACGGCACGGCAATAGTAATATTAGCCGGTCTGATCAACGCCATGAAGGTTACCGGACGTAAGCTGTCAGATGCCAAGATTGTCGTTGTTGGGGCTGGTGCTGCGGGAACCGCAATCATCAAACTACTACATCTCTACGCCAAACCGAGCATCTTTGCAGTAGATAGTAAAGGTGTTATCAGTGCCCATCGTAAAGATTTGAATAATGAGAAAAAGAAGTTACTACAATTCACCAACCTATCTAACATTGATGGTTCATTAGAAGATATATTGGCAGAGGGGGCAGACGTATTCATTGGCGTGTCCAAAGCCGGTTTGCTAACCAAAGCCATGGTTGCCTCTATGGGCAAGAACCCGATCATTTTCGCCATGGCCAATCCCACGCCAGAAATCATGCCGGATGAAGCCAGGGCCGCCGGTGCGGCAATAATCGCTACCGGCAGAAGCGACTTTCCTAACCAAGTCAACAATGCCCTGGCATTCCCGGGCATCTTCCGTGGCGCGTTAGATAACCGAATCAATCAAATTACAGATCAACACAAAATCGCCGCCGCTGAGACAATCGCTAGTTTAGTGGATTCACCCTCGCCCGAACAAATCATCCCCAGTGTTCTAGACAAACGCCTTGTACCAGCAATTGCCAAAGTTATTCAGTATCAGATGCAGAATAATTAGAATTTTGAGGCGGTTCAACACCTTCTTGTTTAAAATCTCCCAGTTCAGCATCTTCGGCTATATTTAGATCAATTATAAGATCTAGTGAATCACTTTCTGTTAAAACTGGGGATTGCTTAGATTCAGTTAATGGGTGGTCTGCGGGCATTTTGATACGTATTACTTTCACGCCAGCCTCAGTGAGTAGACGGGCAGTTCTAAAAGCCACGCTTCTTTCCAGGACTCCATTCACATAATGACGACTCGAATCATCACCCGTAGGACATTGCAAATTATAACTATAAATTATACCATCAGGGTATTCAACTGCTGTTAAGTTGATTGCTGAGACACCAAACTGGACATCCCCGCATTTGTCACAAGAAGCTCTAATAGAGGCACTCATAACATTATATTTTTATGTATCAACCTATGACACGGTAAATTTCTTCGATCGTAGTCTCACCAGCTAGGACTTTTAACATTCCGTCTTGTAGCATTGTACGCATTCCGCTAAGTATTGCGGCTGATTCTATCTGTTGCGTCGTTAGGCTCTGACCACTCGTCATAAGCTCGGAAACCTGACCTTGCATCAAAAACTGTTCCCTAAGCGCAATCTGACCCTTAAACCCGTATGGGTTTAAGCTCGTTGGCACTGCTCTATAAAGTTGCACGTTATTAAGATCGGGTTTTTCAACGCTTGCTGGCAAAGTATCAACAATTGCTTGGATGCGCTGAATCGTGGGGTCATCTGGCTGATAGGCCTCTTTAGACTCATCATCCAATTTTCGCACTAAGCGCTGCGCCATAACTAAACGGATGGCCGATACAAATAGCGGGTTTTGACCAATCACATCCATCAAACGCGACAAAGCGGCGGCGGCCGAACTGGCGTGAAATGTCGATAACACTAAATGCCCTGTCAGTGCGGCTTGTAAAGCCGTTTTGGCGGTGTCATTATCACGCACCTCACCCACCATTACTATATCGGGGTCAAGTCTAAGGACTGCTCTAAGCTTATCCGCAAAGCTGGTTTCAGTTGAATTTTGTGATGTGACCGATATTTGAGTTATACCCGCAAACTGATATTCCACAGGGTCTTCTATAGTTATGATTTTTCTTTCATCAGTATTCAGACTGTTGAGAATGGAATAGAGAGTAGTGGTTTTACCTGAACCAGTCGGCCCAACCGCTAGTACAAGACCCGAGGGCTTAGAAATTATGGCGTCTACAACATTACGCTCAGATTCCGAGAGCCCAAGACGTTCTAAGGTATACATCGATTGATCCATATTAAAAAGACGCATTACGACGTCAATGCCATTGATAGTTGGCACGGTTTCTAGACGAACATTTACACTTACTTCTGATCCGTCCGCCATATGCACTTCTTGGGAGATATGACCTTGCTGGGCATCTGGAGAGGCTGTAGAAATATTGCCACCGCTCGCGATTGCTGATATCAAAATACGGTATTTTTCTACGGTTAAGTGAGCAATCGGATGCAAAACCCCGTCCACTCTAAACCTGATTCGAGCGTAGTTTTTTTGAGTTTCTAGGTGGATATCCGACGCGTTTAATCGATGAGCTTGTTGAACTAAATAGGCCAACATGTCATTAGCTCGGACTTGCTCCAGCATGGTAGAAATTTGTCGAATAACCTCCTCATTGCCTGAGTTATTGAGGGCAATATCTTGATATGTAACTGTTTTAGGAGGGTTATACAGCTGCATATACTCTCGGAACCCAGCATCCGAAATCAGAGCAAAATTAACAAGATGATCTAGGAATCTCTGCCTGAGTTGTGTCATAGTTTGCTGCGATGTAGAGTTAGTAACACCAAAAAGAATATTATGTTCAGCGGAAACCAACGGTATTACTTTTAACTCTGCTAAATCTGCAACAGGTAGAATGTCTTTATGCAATTCTTTCTGACCCGGGGTTGAAGTATCGTAATACTCCAAACCCAAAATCTGGGCTCGTCGCTGACTATTAAGTTCTTCATCATAGCGTGCATCTTGACTCATACCAACCATTATACTGGACTTTATAGACGTAAGCACTATACAAAAATTTCCTCACCATCCACCAATGTGAAAGGTCGAACCTTTCACAAAGTATGATTTGTAGGGGCTGAGTTTGCTTATGTGAGGTTAAATCTTTAGACTGAATCGTTGTGAGACAAATAATTCTACTCGCCCATAACATGCGGAGTTGCCATAATGTTGGTTCGCTACTACGTACCGCTGATGGTTTAGGTGTCACAAAGGTATACTTAACTGGCTACACGCCATATCCTCGAACAATCGCCGACAAACGCCTGCCTCATATCGCCAACAAACTACACCGACAAATTGAAAAAACCGCACTTGGGGCTGAAACGACCGTTGATTGGCAACATAGTGCTAGCATAACTGATGTCATACAAAATCTACGAGAAGATGGTTTTACAATTGCCGCCTTGGAGCAATCGACAAACTCCTATAATCTGACAATCTATCATCCACCAAGCAAAATTGCTCTGATTGTAGGTCGTGAAACTGAAGGCATTGAGCCAGAAATTTTAGCCGCTTGCGATACTACGCTGGAAATTCCAATGTTGGGTAAAAAAGAATCATTCAACGTTGTTCAAGCCACTGCCATAGCGTTATATCATTGTATGTATTATAATAGTACTCATGGCTAGAAAGCCCCTTAGACCGCACAACTTCCGTGCGCTCAGCAAACCAAAACCAATCAAAAAAAATGAACACCGGCACTATTTGCCATATATTCCATTAGTATTATTGGTGTTAAGCACTTTTCTAGTAAGCTTGGCTCAACCAATTCAAAGACACGGGGTTCTGGCATACGCCACGAGCATGAGCCAAGATGGCCTCTTGGATGCAACTAATCAACAGAGAATTAACAACGCCGTAGGAGCACTAGCCTTATCCCAAACGCTATCTGCCGCCGCTCAAGCCAAAGCCAATGACATGATTGCCCGAAATTATTGGTCTCACAATACACCGGATGGTCAAGAACCATGGGTGTTTTTTAATAATGTAGGTTATAAATTCTCAAAAGCGGGGGAAAATTTAGCCTATGGTTTTTTGACGAGCTCCGAAACCGTAACAGGCTGGATGAATAGTCAAGCACATAAGGATAATTTACTGGACCCTGTATTTACCGAAGTAGGATTTGGGTTTGCCAACGGCGAGAATTTTAATTCCAGTGGGCCAGAGACAGTAGTTGTAGCCATGTATGCAAAACCTCAGGTGCTTGCCGCAGAGCAACAAGCAGCACCTATAGCAGCCGCGCCGACGCCAGCTCCAACCATAACAGCCGTACCACCACCGACACCAGCACCAGTTGAAACAACCACGCCCGAACCAGTCGAGCCAAGTCCAACTGCCCCGATTACGTCCGATCAGCCCATCATCAAGGAGCCAGAGACAAAGGAGATCACTCGTGTTCAATCTTTAACTGGGGGCAACGCTCCATGGACCTTATTTGGTACAGGAGCTATAACCGGCATCGCAATTGTCGTTCTACTACTTAAACATGCGACGGGGCTGAGGCATCTGATCAAAGACAGTGAGCGATTTATCTTACATCATCCTATGCTAGACTCCATACTAATTAGCCTTGTACTATTTGGAAGTTTTATGAGCCAAACCACCGGATTTATCCGATAGTTTATAATAATACCTCATGCAAAAGTTACTAGATTTGTATGAAAGAGGAGTAACGTTGGGCACATCGAACGACGAGGTTCGCTTAAGGGTTTACTCGACTTACGCAAAATCGTCCGTTC
>CAYGIR010000003.1:0-28685 GCA_964349985.1 uncultured Candidatus Saccharibacteria bacterium | reverse complement strand
CTTCGACTCTGAGGTGAGCCCTCAGGCTCAGACTCGAAGAGTAGCCGATAGAATTTGATCTGGGAATGAAGGAGTTTTGCGACAGGTCGAGTATAATGATGTCAGCCACGTGGGGACTGGCGATGCTTTTACCCCACGGACTTACTTACAATCACGAGTTCCGCACTCGTGATAATTCAAGCAAGCATCCTACGGGCCCTGCGCGCTTATCCATACAAATCAAATTTGTTTTTATAAACCCTATTTATTAAAAGTCTCTTGGTTTTTGTGAGGTTATTTGTATGGATCCTACTATTTATGTTAATGAACGAGTCGATGTGGTGGCAGTTTATAAAAAGCGTGGCGATATTGGCGTGCTTTGTGTGCCGAGTAAAATGCGTTGGCGTGGACAAGAAATTAGCTTGACCGAATTAGCTTTGCGTCATCCTACGGTGGCCGGTAAACGTATGATTCACGTTTTTCATGTTAGTGATGGCACGAACGGTTACAGGCTGGAGTTTGATGCCGAAGCTCTGACATGGACGTTAGTTGCGATAATTGGTGAGCGACCATGAATTATGGATTGAACACAGCAGAACCAGAGATTATGCATATCGATCTAAATAGCGCGTTCGCGTCTGCCGAACAGCAAGCCTGGCCAGCTCTGAGGGGTCGACCTATGGGTGTGACGAATCGTTTATCCAAAGAGTGCTGTGTCATAGCGGCATCTTATGAAGCCAAGGCTCTTGGTATCAAGGTTGGTATGCGACGATCTGAAGCATTATCTTTGTGCCCCGATTTTATACTGCTGGAAACGGATCCATCTAAATACACTTTTATGTATCAAAATTTACTCAGGATCATGAAGACTTACTCCGACAAAATTCAGATGAAAAGTATTGATGAGGGCGTGATAGATTTTCATAATACTAGGCAAGTAAACAAGCGTTCCCTAGAAGAAATTGGCTATGAGATTAAGCGACGTATGTTTGACGAAGTTGGTCAATTTATGCGTATTAACGTGGGTATTGGAACCAATCGATTTTTGGCAAAAACTGCCGCCGGTTTGCATAAGCCGGACGGGTTAGATACAATCAGCCATCATAATCTCCTAGATGTTTATAGGTCACTTGAGTTGGAGGACTTGACGGGTATAGCTGACGGCTTTGGTAGCCGATTGCGGGCGCATGGGATATCTACGCCTATGCGATTTTTAGCAGCGGATGACGAGTTGCTACGCAGACGGGTTTTCAAGAGTATTAATGGGTTGCATTGGTATGAGCGTTTGCGTGGTTTTGAGGTTGATGATTATGAAACACGACTCGGTGTAGTTGGAAGGCAGTGGGTTGTAAAAAATCCCAGTAATGATGATGCGTATTTGCGCTCTTGCCTGCACTTTCTTGTGGATACAACTGGTATGAAACTACGTTTTCGCAATGTTGAGGCGCGTGGTGTTTGTATCTGGGTGTCATTTAGTACCGGTGGTGGCTGGACAGACAAAAAAATGATGAAAACAACGTTTTATGCTAATCAAGATATTTGGTTGCATGTATCACGTTTGTTTGACCAGCGTCCAAAGCATATGGTCGTGCGAACTATGGGGCTTTATTTATATAAACTAACACCGTCCTCACGCAGTCAGTTAAGCATGTTTGATGATGTGCTCCAGGCTGATTATCTAACAAAAGCTGTTGACGAAATTAATGATTTCTACGGTTCATTTACAGTGTTTTCTGCTGACGCCTTGACCGGCACAAAAAACGTAAAACAAAAAATCCCATTTGGTGGCACCGAATATTTCGATTTGCTTCTGAAAAGAGCGTAACCATAAGAGGAATCGGAAGGCTATTTTCGCTCGAGCTGATTTAGCCTGGGAACGGGCGATTTTGCGTAAGTCCGTTTAGGAGTAGTTGCGTTACATACTTTCAATAGCTCGTTGAATGATTTTGGAGACAGGCGTTATGTATGTCCCGATCATTTCGTGCCCTGCGGCAATTTTATTGATGTGAATATATTTATTGGTTTTTGCTAGCGTGGATAAATTACGCGGTAATACAAAGGGATCGATAACACCATATACTATCTCCATGGGTACGCGGAGCTTAGCCGCGTCTTCAAGTGCGGTTTGATTTATAACAGCAGCTTCGAGAGTATTAACGAAGATATCGATATTGTCGGCTGTTACATCAAAACTTTGATTTATGAGTTTGTATTTTCTGGCTATTGCTGATACAGCAATGAATTGCTCCGGAGTATGGTTGATTACCCTGAATATTTTACGTAGTGCTCTTTCATAGTTTAGGCTATCGGATGTATCGGGTCGATATAAAGGTGGACTACAGAGGATGAGTTGTTTTATCATACTGGGATACAGGCAGGCAGATTCTATTGCGACTAATGCTCCGAGTGAATGTCCCACCAGAATAACATTATCGTTCACGGACAGTTTTGACAATGTTGCGCGCAGTGCCACGGCCTGAAGCTTGGTGTTATATTTCGCCCAACGTGGTTTTGGGGAATGGCCAAAACCAATTAGGTCTAGCGTGAGAACACGTTCATTCGATAGCGTTAATTTGCTAATTACTTGGTCCCAGGCGTTGCTAGAGCCGCCGATACCGTGTATGAATACTAGGGTTGCTTTGGGGTTATGTGTTTTAGTATCACCCTGGATATACAGGGTGTATGGTATTTTTAACCAGCGATGCCACAGCTGGTCAAGACCTGTTTGAACGTAATTCATATCTATATTGTAGTCCTATTTGTGTTATGGGTGATAACTCAAATTTGATTATTTAGCCTGGGGATTGCCGACCCATGTACGGGCGTTGTGGAAGATTTGTAACCATGGGGACGCGTCTTGCCAATCATTAGGATGCCAGGAGAGTTGTTGGGTTAGGAAGGCACGTTCTGGATGTGGCATCATGATTGTGGCGCGACCATCGGGGCTAGTGAGAGCGGTTATGCCATCTGGTGAGCCATTTGGATTGTAGGGGTAGCGTTGCGTAGGTGTGCCGTTGTTATCTACAAAAGTACCGACGATAAGTTCGGTTGGTACGAGTCGTGATGCGCGACCTTCCCCGTGGGCGACGGGCACGGGCAGAATTGATCCTTCCATGCCCTTAAAGAAAATTGAAGGGCTTTTTTGGAGTTTGACCCGCACTAGACGAGCTTCGAATTGTTCGGATTCATTGCGTAAAAATTGTGGCCATTGTTCTGCCCCGGGGATGAGTTCTTTGAGCGCGGATAACATCTGGCAACCATTACAAACGCCTAGCGTAAATGTATCTGGTCGTTCAAAAAATTGTTTGAATTGTCGGCTTAATAAGGGACTGAATAAAATAGATTTTGCCCATCCCTCGCCCGCTCCCAATACATCGCCATAAGAAAAACCGCCACACGCCACCAGACCCACGAAATCATCCAGATTAACTTTGTTATTCATGATGTCGTATAAGGTCACATCTACGCTGGAAAACCCGGCGCGGTCAAAGGCGGCCGCCATTTCGACCTGCCCGTTTACGCCCTGTACTCGGAATATGGCCACTTTGGGTTTTGTGCTGTACTTTTTGGTTTTTGTTGGAAAATCAAATGATATTTTTGGAGAAATACCTGGGTCCTGATCATTCAGGATATTTTGAAATTCCTGTTTGGCGCAGTCCGGATTGTCCCGCAAGGATTGTATATTGTAACTGGTTTCGCTCCACCAAGTTTGCATTTGCGCGCGGGTATTTTGATAAATAATTTTACCGGCTTGGGAAAAAGTGATTTGTTGTGACTGGGTTGGCGTGCCGATTACGCACGTACTGTCGGGGATCGCTTTGTTTAGTTTGGCAAGTACAGCCTCAGCATCTGATGAGTTGACTTGTATAACCGCGCCTAGCTCCTCGCTAAATAATTGTGCCAAAATATTTTTGTTGGTTTCAAGGTTAATATCTAATCCACAGTGACTGGCAAATGCCATTTCGGATAAGGTCGTTAATAGTCCGCCATCGGAGCGATCATGATATGCTAGCAACTTTTTAGTGGCATTCAAGTTTTGAATGGTTTTAAAAAATGCTTTTAGCAACTTGGCGTCCGCATCCGGCGTTTGCGTTCCAGTTTGGTTGAAGGCTTGCGCCAGTGCTGATCCGCCTAGCCGATTTTGGCCTAGACCAAGGTCGATTAACAGCAGTTTAGTATCGCCTGGCCGGAGCTCAGGGGTTAGCGTATTGTGTATATCGGCCACTGGGGAAAACGCGCTAATAATTACGGACATTGGGGAGGTTACACTTTTTGATATATTCTTTTCTTCCCAAAGCGTCCGCATGCTCAGAGAATCTTTTCCGACTGGAATTGTGAGTCCCAGTTCTGGGCAAAACTGTTCGCCCAGGGCTTCTACGGCTTCATACAGGGATTGATTTTCATGCTCTACTCCAACGGCAGCCATCCAGTTAGCAGAAAGTTTGATATCAGACAATCTGGTGATTGAGGCGGCTGCGATGTTGGTAATAGCTTCGCCTACAGCCATTCTGGCGGAGGCCGGGCTATTGATAACCGCTAACGGAGTGCGTTCGCCCATTGTCATTGCTTCACCAGTGCTTGTGTCAAAGCCACTAGCCGCAACCGCTACATCGCTAACCGGTACTTGCCACGGTCCAATCATTTGATCACGCGTGAGTAGTCCTCCCACATTACGATCGCCAATTGTAATTAAAAATTGCTTACTGCCAACGCTGGGAATTTGTAAAACGCGCTGAACGGCCTCGTCAATATCTTGTATTTCGGAAAACTTCGTATCTGATTCTGGATTTTGGGGTGGGGGTTTTCGATCGATAGCCAAAGTCAATTTGGGCGGTTTGCCGAACAGTACGGATAGGGGCAAATCAACCACGTTTTGTTTAAGTCGACGATCCGTAACTGTCAGATGATGAGCTTTTGTGGTTTTGCCTACTACCGCGAATAAGCATTGCTCACGTTCACAGATTGTCTGAAATAGCTTGAGGTTTTTTGGATGTATCCCAAGAACATAGCGTTCTTGGGCTTCATTGCACCAGATTTCTCGTGGCGACATGCTGGGTTCGGCATTGGGAATGTCGCGTAGTTCGATTTGCCCACCCAAACCGGAATCATGGACCAGTTCCGGTAAAGCATTACACAGTCCTCCGGCACCGACATCATGAATGCTTATGATTGGGTTGTCTGGTCCCATTGCCCAACAGTGATCGATCACTTCCTGGACACGACGTTGCATTTCGGCATTAGCACGTTGCACACTGGCAAAATCTAGCTCCGCTCCGCTTTGTCCGGTTTGCATGCTAGACGCCGCCCCCCCACCCAGACCGATCAGCATGGCAGGACCACCCAAAATTATAATCGGCGCGCCAACGGGTAGCTTTTGTTTGTTTACGTGTTCTGCGCGGATATTACCCAGACCACCGGCAATCATTATTGGCTTGTGATAGCCATAGACCGAGCCATGTACTTCTTGTTCGTAGGTTCGGAAATATCCACTCAGGTTGGGACGGCCGAATTCGTTATTGAAAGATGCGGCACCGATTGGTCCATCAATCATAATTTCCAATGACGAGGCAATCCGATCAGGTTTACCATAGGGTTTTTCCCACGGTTGAATCTTGCCCGGAATGCGCAAATTCGAAACGCTATACCCTGAAAGCCCCATTTTGGGCTTGCCACCACGACCCGTAGCTCCCTCGTCACGTATTTCGCCACCCGATCCAGTCGCTGCCCCGGGAAAGGGCGCGATTGCCGTTGGGTGGTTGTGGGTTTCGACTTTTATAACGCTGTGTATAGGCTCCCTGTGGTATTTGTATGTGCCGTCGATGGCATCGGCAAAAAATCTTCCGCCGGTCGGTCCTTTGATCACTGCCGCATTGTCCGCATAAGCCGATAAAACATCTTCCCCACCTTTTTCGTAAGTATTTCTGATCATTTGGAATAATGATTTTGGTTGTTTTTTGCCATCGACTAACCAATCAGCATTAAATATTTTGTGGCGACAATGTTCGCTGTTTATTTGAGCGAACATCATGAGTTCGGCATCAGTTGGGTTACGTTTTAATAGGGCGTATTCCTGATATAAATAATCTATTTCGGCTTCTGATAGCGCCAGCCCAAAGTGACCGTTCGCATTTAGTAGTGCTTCTCGCCCATCTCTCAGTATTTCAATCGTAACCAGATGTCTAGGCTGATGGACCTCGAACAAAACCTGTGCTGATTCCAGACTATCCATCACCATTTCGGTCATGCGATCGTGCAGTAATGGTTCTATTTTTTTGCGGTCAATTGGATAATTGGTGGTTATATACACAGCCCTACCTCTTTCGATCCGCTCAACTTTGTCCAGCCCGCAATTCTTTGCTATATCGGTTGCTTTGGTAGACCACGGTGAAATTGTGCCAGCCCGTGGAGCAATTAATACCAAGTTGCCTTTTTCGGTGTAATTGACTGGTTCGTTATATGTCAGTAACTTTTGTAATTGCTTACCTTCTTTGTTGTTGAGTGGTCCATTTGTTGACACGAAGTGAATATACTCGCTATGTACGTCTTGTATGCTTGGGTTTATGTCTTGTAGACGCGTAAGTAGTTTGGTTCGTCTGAATTCGGATAAAGCGCTGACACCCTTGTAAATTATCATTAGTTGGTTACTCCAGCGGGGCGTTTACCTATATCAGTTCTATAGTGCATACCCTCGAAATGTATTAGTTTGATGGCTTGATAGGCTTTTGTTCTCGCGTCTTCTATGGAATTCCCGAGTGCGGTTACAAACAAAACACGACCACCATTCGTCAGTAAATCATTATCGCTCATGGTCGTACCGGCGTGAAAGACTACTACGTCCTCAATATTTTCGGCAACATCAACCCCTGTAATTGGTAAACCTTTTGCATATGAGCCAGGATAGCCATCGGATGCGATTGCGACAGAAATTGCCGTAGCTTGTTTCCATTTAACTTGCGAGGGATCAAGTTTGCCTTGGGCGCAGGCGTGTAATATTTCGTACAAATCACTGTCCAATAAGCGTAGATAAGTTTCGGCTTCTGGGTCGCCAAATCGAGCGTTGAATTCTAGAACTTTGATATCATTGTCGTCAATCATTAATCCAGGATAGAGACAGCCAGTGAATGGCGTGTTTTTGGCTTGCAAACTGGCGAGGGCTGGTATGACGACATGTTCCATAGCGAAATCCAAATGTTCATCAGTAACCCACGGCAGTGGCGCGACAACTCCCATGCCACCGGTGTTTGGTCCTTTGTCGTCATCAAAAACTTGTTTATGATCCTGGGAGGCAGGAAAAAGCACGGCGTTTTTGCCGTCACACAGCGCGTGAATAGACACCTCTTGTCCTTGCAAAAATTCCTCGATGACGATTATATCACCAGCATCCTTGAATGATTTTTTGACCATCATGTCTTGTATAGCGTTTTTGGCTGTGGCTAGATCTGGTGCTATGACAACGCCCTTGCCTTCTGCTAATCCACTAGCTTTGATGACCAATGGGAATTTTTTGTCTTGAATATATTCTGTCGCTAAGTTGGGGTTGGTGAATGTCGCGAAGGTGGCAGTTGGTATGTCTTGTTCACGCATTAAGTCTTTTGAAAAAGCTTTGGATGATTCTATGGCCGTTGCCGCTAGCGTTGGGCCAAAAATAGTCAAGCCTGCCGCATTGAACGCATCCACTACTCCCGCCGCACTGGCGGCTTCTTGCCCTACAACGGTGAGGTCTATTTGATTGTCCTGAGCGAACTTCACTAAAGCCTTAACGTCAGTAAAATTAATTGGTACATTTTGGGCGATTGCTTCAGTGCCACCATTTCCAGGAGCAACATAAATCTGATCAACGCGTGGTGATTCAGCCATCTTCCATGCCAGTGCGTGTTCACGCCCACCACCTCCGATAATTAATACACGAGCATGTTGAGTGGATTGACGAGAAATTCCCTCATCCCCAGACCGACTAATCTCGGTTGTAAACAGTTTTTCCTCTCTCGATGTACCTTCAGGTACCTCTCTTTCAGACAAAACAGTTTTCGCTCGAGCTGATTCGCCCTGAGAACGAGCGATTTCACGTAAGTCCAGTTGACCGCGATCAGATAAATATTTTTGGCGTTTTTGGATAAATCTGTCAATGTCTGACGGCAGATATTGTTTTTCGATTGTCTGCACTCGTTCAAACAAACTATCAGGAGTATCGTTTGGCTGGACTGTGATTTTATGTTCGGCAATTACTGTCCCAGTATCATATTCGTCAGCAACGACAATTAGTGTCTGTCCGGCGTGAGTATATTTGTGTTTCAATACAAATTCTTGGGCGTTGCGCCCCCACAATCCCACAGTGTCTGGCAACAAACCAGGATGAGTATTGAGCATCATTGCTTGGTACGGACTAGTGTGGGTGCTGAGTCCCCCGAATTGCTTAACGAGGTTTGGTCCAACCTTTTTTAGGTAGCCCATAAGACAGATTAGATCAAAGTTTCCAGCCAACAGGATACGCCTAATTTCTGCTTCTTCTGCCCGAGTCTGGCTACCTAGCCCCAACTGCTCGTTTTGCTCTGGCGGATAGTTGCTGCGTCCGATGAGTACGCATTTGATTGCTAATCCAAGCTCCTGATTGAGTGCTTCGATCCGCTTGAATATTCCAGCTTTTGGATTGTTGCAGATCACCAGGCCTACTTGCGCTGCGATAGCTCCACTTGCTCCGGTTCTGATGAAAGCTTCCGCAGTGGTCCCTTCGCCAGAGGCAAGGATGGCAATCTGCGGTCTATGCATACGGGTCTACGCCAAGGTCTCGATTGGTGACTTATGAGGTTTACGGTGGTTTGAGGCGGAGTTGGATCTGGCGGTGGGGGGTTGGTGGGATTGGACGTTTTCGGCGTGCTTGCCTATGGCGATCGGGTAAACACCATTGAAACAAGACGTTGAAAATGAACTGGATGGTAACCCTGTGGCCCTAATCATTCCGTCGTATGACAAAAAGTGTAGTGAATCAGCCCCCAAATAATCGCGAGTTTCCGAAACGCTTAGGCGCGCGGAAATCAAGTCGTGTTGATCCGGTGTATTGATACCATAAAAATCTGGAAATCTCACAGGCGGACAGCTAATTAGAACATGAAGTTCTTTGGCTCCAGCATCACGCACCATTTGTACGACTTGGCGCATTGTAGTGCCTCGCACAATGGAATCATCCACCAACACAACTCGTTTACCGGCTATGCTTTCCAGGACTGGATTAAGCTTCATTTTGACGTCCCGACGTCGCATTTCGGCGGTCGGCTCGATAAATGTTCTATGAATATAGCGGTTTTTAATTAGACCCATATCGAACGGTATACCGGTGGCGTGTGCATAGCCGATGGCGGCTGGAATAGCAGAGTCTGGTACTGGTATCACAACATCCGCGTCTATGGAAAATTCCTTGGCCATTTCAGCACCAAAGCGTTCACGCACTTTGTTGACTCTTTGACCTAGCATCACGCTATCGGGGCGAGCGAAATATACGAATTCAAATATATCTAGCTTTTGACTGCCTTCGACTACTTGATGCGAGTGTAAACCGTTTTTGTCTATTACTACTAATTCGCCAGGCTTAATAGTTCTTAGAAATGTGGCTCCAATCGTGTCAAAGGCACACGTTTCGGAGGCGATCACATAGCCGTCACCTAGTTTGCCAATAGACAGTGGTCTGATGCCACACTTATCTCGAAATGCTATAAGTTTGTTTTTATCCATTGCGACAGCAGAAAATACCCCATCAAATAGGGGGTAGGATTTTATGATGGCCTGTTCCAGGTTGTTAGTGATTGCCAGGAAATGATCAATTGCTTCTGCCATCATGTGTGAATCATTCAAGTGTTTGGTTTCTTTGCCGTTTTTTGTTAGAAACGCTACTAGTTTGGTCGTGTCCGGTAGGTTGCCATTATGAGCAAAAGCAAACGATTTTGAGCTGTTGATGATTGGCTGATTGTATAGTTCACGCGAATCGCCAGATGTTGCGTATCTGTTGTGCCCAATAGCTATAGTGCCAGGTAGTTTATCGAGGTCTTCGTTTCGGTAAACATTCGCAACTAGTCCATTAGCGGCATGACGATGTATTTTTTTGCCATCAGAGGCGGCAATCCCAGAACTTTCCTGCCCGCGATGTTGCAGGGCCCACAGGCCGTAATATGTTGTCCGACTCGCTTCATTGTTCGATCCATACATCCCAAAAACCGCGCATTTCTCTCTTAAGGATGAATCTTTTGCTAAGTCCAGTGGATTAATCAGATCACGTTTTGTTGCCACAGAATTTATGATAATAGGCAATAATGCTTTGTGACCAACCATTTACCTATATGATATCACTTGTAGTTCGTTCTGCAAGTAATTTTGGTTTTCCGGAGTCGTGAGTTTTAAGGAGTAGGCGTAAAGCCCGAGGCGGCCTGGACGGTTTGTTTTAGGAGTAGGGCGGTCGTAACGGGTCCAACCCCTCCCGGCACCGGAGAAAAAGCCCCTGCTATGGTTTGCATCGACATCGGGTCAACGTCGCCTATCAAGCTACCATCAGCGGTCGTATTAGTGCCGACGTCAATAACGATTGATCCAGGTTTAATGTATGCACCATTTATGAGGTGGGGTTTTCCAATCGCTACAACAAGAATATCCGCGGTTCGTGATATTTGCGCTAAATTTCGAGTTTTTGAGTGGCAGATTGTGATAGTAGCGTCGGCGGCCAAGAGTAGATTTGCTAAAGGTTTGCCGACGACCCGACTACGACCAATTATTACCACATTGGTCCCTTTCAGGGGGATATCATATCGGCGCAATATTTCCATAACAGCTGCGGCCGTACTAGGCGCGAATGCTGGTAATCCGCTTATTAGACGTCCTGCACTAAGCGGATTTGCTCCATCGACATCTTTTGCCAGTGGGATCAGCGTCCGTAAATCATCGGCGTTGACCGTTTGTGGTAGAGGGGTTTGCAAGATAATACCGTGCACGGTCGGATCTTCAGCTAATTTAGTTAGAGTTTGAGTAATTTCTATAGAGGTGGTGGATGGGCTAAGAAGTATGATATTGGCTCGAATACCAGTAGCATCAGCGGCTTTTATAATATGTCGTACGTAAAAGTCTGTGCTTTTATTTTCTGTGGCAACAACGACGGCTAGAGTTGGGTTGATACCAGAAGATTGTAGTTTTTTGACTGCATCGCTGACTTCGGTGCGTATTTCTGATGATAATTTTTTGCCACTTAAAATTTCCGCGCTCATTGAAGTTGCTTTCGTACGTTCTTGATTATGTCATCGGCTTTTTGTGTCACTGTGGCAGTCTTCTGGACGATGGCACGTAGGTTTTCCTTGGTGATGGGGTCTGTTATGGATAGTTCGTTAATTTCGATATTTACAATCGCCGATTTCAGTCCAGCGCAAGCTACCGATGCCACCACCGCTACGTCTGAAATAACATTTGGATTGCCTTTTTCGGCAAGTTCGAACGCAATGTCGATTATTCGGGTCGCCAGTAGAACAACCCGACTCGGTGGATTTGCTGCAGCTATCAGAGCTTGCTGGATCAGTGCTGTTCGCACGGTCCTCTCGTCATCGGTGTCTTTAGGTAGCTGGTAGGCTGTGCCAACTTGCGTGAAGGCATCGGCATCGGCTTGCATTAACGCCAGTGCCTCAGCCCGGATCTCGGCCGTTTCAGTGACCAATTCTTGCATACGTTTTTCTCTGTCTTGCCACTTTGATCCGGTTGTGTAGATCGCGACCATCCCAAGTTGTGCCGCCGCAATTGCCGTAGTCAATGCCGCTACGGCCCCGCCCCCCGGAGTGGGTGTTTTTGCCGCCAAACTAACCAGCCAATCGTTAATAGAACTATCCATGCCGGAATTGTATCATTTTATAGATGGTTTAGCACAAACTCAACTCGTTCAGGAACGGTCATAACTGGCACGGAAATTAGTTCTTGCCCATAGGCTTGGTAAGTTTTTATTAAGGCTTTGTGTAATTTTTGCGCAGTTGTTTGGGTTTCTATACGTGCTTTATCTTGATTATACGGGAGCATGTCTAATACAAAAATCTTCTTGTATTTGGTCTGGTTACACGTTTTGGTAATAAAGCTAGCGATCGTTTGACGGTGATATTCCAAATAGGCGATTGTGTCGTGATATCCTCTGTCAAAGAAAGTCAAAATTTCCGGATCAGTTTTTTGGTGTATCTTTTGCTTGTGTTGGAACACGGCCTCCTGAAATGATTGTTCATTTGCGCGAATTTGAACAGTAGAAAGACCACGTGCCCATTGCTCTTCTATGTAATACCGCGCCGATTCTGCAAGCGTTTGATATCCACGGTTTTTGAGGGCAGTAGTCAGTGTTGTTTTTCCCGATCCCGGACCGCCGGTAAGCACGTACCAATTATTTTGCATTGAACCCTACCCTATCCGATATGGCTTTAACGAGCTGTTTCCCAATCATGCCCCATGTATCGGGTTGCCCGTCTTGGTGTATAAATTTAATATTATCATTGATTGCCATCTTGCCATCTTTTTCTGGGTCGTCGCCGATGTAAACTTGCCGAGCTTTGACTGCCTGCATAAAAGGTTCTGAAACCCGAAGATCAGTTGGAACTGCATAGGCATTCAGCCAAGCTTCTCTGGCCAGTTCAAGCGCAAATGGGTCTGGTTTCGTGCGCGGGTGAACTTGTCGTCTCATTTCATCATCGGTCATATAGACATCTGGTTGTGGTAAACCACTGACCTCTAGAACCTTGCGTATAAAATCTGTGTGTGCGGACGAAACGATGGCTAGATTAACCTGTCGCCATTCGTCTTCTCCGATCTTTCTGGTGTGCAGGTCTTCCCAGTGCTCGTAGAATCCACCAATCGGTTTTGGCCATTCGGTATTTATGCAACTAAACAGTACTGTCTTCTTTCTCATGACGAGCATTTCGGTTATAGCCCGCATTGTTAGTTCATCCGGTTTAATTATATTTCTGTCGGCAAATCTGGCTACCATGTCCAGTCCAATGTCTCCGATGGCTTCCGGTTGGGCAAAATGTTGGATTGCGTGATCGAGGGCATGATCTACGTGGCTTGGGTCTGAGATTACAAGCTCATGAATTATGTCTGAAGGAGCGCGGTTATGGATCCCCCCCGCGTCGATAAAAGCTTGTACAGCCCTCGGTCCGAGGACTTCAGTGATTGCAATTTCATACGCTTCATTGACATTTGGACCGCCGGTTGATGTGAAAGTTGCGAAGCAGGTTCCATCAAAATCATATCCTATAAGGAACGAATTATTGAAAGTTTCCGGATCTCGCTGAACAGTCTGATCACGGAAAGTGATCGACAAACCTTCTGCAATAACTGGCGTATTGTCCCGTTCAGGCATGGGTGTATTATAAACTGATTTCAAGAAAATTACCAGTCAACTCAAGAATAATGGCCAAAGAGCTTTGTGTTTGGCTAATTTTGGGTTTGAAGGTTTTGATCGGTGGTTATTACTTCGTCGTGGAGTTGTTTGCGGTAGGTGGCGTATTTTTGGGCTAGGTCTTTATCCAGCAGGCTTAGGATTTCTATGGCTAATAGAGCGGCATTTTTGGCACCGTTTTCTGGCATGGTGGCTAGGGGAACCCCAGCAGGCATTTTGATGTTAGACCACAGTGCTTCGTGGTCTTCGGGGTTGCGCTTGATTGGCACGGCGAGTACTGGTAGCAATGTTTCAGATGCTGTCATACCAGGTAAATGGGCCGATCCGCCCGCTCCGGCTATGATAACTTTTAGTCCCCGAGCGTAAGCTTCTTGGGCATAAGCGGTCATAACATCGGGTGTGCGGTGCGCGGAGATGACTCGGACTTCGTGGGCTACGCCAAACTCTTGTAGAACTTCGGCGACCGAAGACATAATGTCCATGTCCGAATCCGATCCCATAATTATTCCTACCAGTGGTTCAGTCATCAAAAATCCTCCAGTACTAACAAGTATTATACCTCAGATTGATCAAATCGTTATTGCCTTTCGGGCCTTATGAGCTCTCTTTTGGGCTTCTTGGATATTTTTGCCCGTGGCAGTGATGTGTCCCATTTTGCGATCGATTGCTACGGGTGATTTACCGTAGAGGTGTACGTAAGTGTTTGGGATTGTAGTAGCGGTCTTGAGCCCTGTGATGTTTGGTTCTCCGTCGTGGTCGCCCAGGATGTTGATCATTACGGCGGCTGGGACTTTGAGGTTTGTTGCGCCGAGTGGCATACCGGTGATGGCTCGAATGTGTTGTTCGAATTGCGAGGTTGAATTGGCTTCTATGGTGTGGTGACCAGAATTATGCACTCGCGGTGCGATTTCGTTAATCATGACATCTCCTTCTTTGGTCAGGAACATTTCTATACCAAAAACGCCGGCACCAGAGAGATGTTTGGCTACGCTTATCGCCAAATTTTGGGCTGTGTCGGCAATGGTCTGATCAACTTGCGCTGGAGCATGGACTTCAATGCATATATTTCGTTCATGAAATGTTTCAACGACTGGGTAGGCTTTGATTTCGCCGTTGGTACTGCGCGCCACCATGACCGCCAATTCTTTTACAAATGGTACGTATGCTTCAGCATAGAGTGCTTTGTTCTTAAAACGTTGCCACGCCACTGCTAATTCATCGGTACTCTTGACCAGCGCGTTACCTCGTCCATCGTATGCGCCATGGCGAGCTTTTAGTAGCATTTTGCCCCCAAAGTCTCGTAGGGCTTTTTGGGCTTGCTCCAGGGATTTGAGCTCAATAAAATCTGCCACGGGTATGCTAGCTGCACGTAAAAAAGCTTTTTGGGTATATTTGTCTTGAATTAACCGAATTGTTGAGGGACTGGGATGTATCGGTTTGCGCGTGGTGGCGATTTTTTCCAGCGCATCAGCGTCTAAATGCTCAATTTCGATTGTCATGATGTCTGATTTTGAGGCAAGTTCACGCAAGGCATCTTCGTTATATAGATCGGCGATGATTTCCTCCGCGCCAACTTGCCCTGCTGGTGATCCTGGGGTGGGGTTAATAACCACGACCTTAAAACCTAGTGATTGGGCGGCTTCGGTCAGCATTCTGCCTAATTGCCCGCCACCCACGATTCCTATACTGGACTTACGCGAAGCTCCCTCGTCCCCAGACCGAATAATCTCGGCTGTAACCTTTTTTTCTTCTCCCCGCCTGTCTTTCCGACAGGACGGACAGGTCGATGTAGCTATGGCTACCTCTCTTTCAGACAAAATAGTTTTCGCTCGAGCTGATCCGCCCTGAGAACGAGCGATTTTGCGTAAGTCCAGTGTGCTTTTCATTGGATATATACTACCGTAATTCCAAGAGATGTTAAAATATACGTAGATGATAGATAAAACCGAATTTCAGTTCCCTGGTCAGAAGGCTGTTTATCATGGGAAGGTTCGGGATGTTTATGATTTGGGTGAATACCTTTTGTTTATAACCACGGATCGTTACTCGGCTTTTGATCGTAATCTGGCTGTCGTACCCCACAAGGGCGAGTTACTGACCGCTATTAGTCGTTGGTGGTTCGATCAAACCAAACATATGATCAAAAATCATGTTATTAGTAATCCTGATCCAAATGTTGTTTTGGGGCAGAAGTATAAGGTCGTTCCTATAGAAATGGTAGTGCGCGGGTACATCACTGGCATAACCAATACTTCGCTGTGGCATAATTACAGTATTGGACAGCGTGATTTTGGTGATTTTGTTTTGCCAGAAGGTTTAACCAAAAATCAAAAACTTCCCAAGCCGGTATTTACACCGACCACAAAATTTGAACATCATGATCGTTCGCTCACGCCTCAACAGGCCATTGAGGAGGGGTTGGTAAATGTCGAGGTATGGGACCAATTGAAAAAAACAGCTCTAAAACTATTTGAATTTGGACAAAAAACAGCCGCCCAAAAAGGACTTATTTTGGTAGATACTAAGTACGAATTTGGTCAGGATGAAAACGGTCGACTTGTTTTGATCGACGAGATTCACACGCCCGACTCATCGCGTTATTGGCGGGCAGATGACTATAAAGCCAGTTTGGTCCAGCATAGAGAGCCAGATAATTATGATAAGGAATTTTTGCGGCTATGGTTCAAAGAAAGATTTAATCCCTATAAGGACAGTGATGCCCCCGTGCCACCACCAGAGATTTTGGCCGAACTAACCAATCGTTATATTTATGTTTTGGAACATTTGACGGGTCAAAAATTTGAAGGAACTGACCGTTCAAATGATGTACTCAAACGTATAGAATCCAATGTATTAACAGCTCTCAAGGAGTTATAAATGTTACAGCCAATTATCCTACCAGATGTGCCAAACGAGCAAAATCTTTATGCAATCGATCCGTTGGATGGGCGATATTATGACAGAGATATCGCACAATATTTGTCGGAAAGCAGCCGAATTGCCTATCAAGCGTATATGGAGGCCGCGCTGGCTCAAACGTTGGCGGAGTTTGGCGTTTGCACGCCAGCAATCGCTGATGGTATCGAACGCGCCACGCGGAACGTAAAAGTCGAGGATGTATATAAAGAGGAACAAAAAACTAAGCACGATATCAAGGCTTTGGTTAATTGTATTAAGGCCGATGTGGATGACGCGGCAAAACCATTCGTGCATTTTGGGGCGACTTCTTATGACATCGTTGCCAGTGCCACTGCTTTGCAATTGCGCGATGCCACTCAAAAAGTGGTTATGCCTCGTTTGCGGGATCTTGTTCGAACGCTGATAACATTGGCGGAAGAATACGCCCAAACCCCACAGATCGGTCGGACCCATGGTCAACACGCCGTGCCGATAACTTTTGGCTTTGCTATGGCTGAATATGTCAGTCGATTGGGTAATACTGCGGTGGCATTGGAAGAACTTTGCGCCGGGTTAGTTGGTAAATTTTCTGGTGCTGTGGGAGCTTACAATGCTTTGGCGATTTTTGTAGATAATCCATTGGAATTTGAAAAATCCGTTTTGGCAAAAGTTGGCTTGAGTCCCGCCGAATATTCCACCCAAATAACACCACCGGAATTGACTGTGCGTCTGATCGATGAGCTGGCAATCGCGGCTGGCATTATGGCAAACCTGGCGCACGATATGCGACACCTGCAACGTAGCGAGATCGGCGAGACGCGTGAAAGGTTTGAGGCGGGGCAAACCGGCTCCTCCACCATGGCGCACAAACGCAATCCTTGGAATTTTGAAAACGTTGTTAGTATGAGCAAACAAGTTATCGCGCAGAGTGTCAATGCCAACCAGAACTTGTCCAGTGAGCATCAACGAGATCTCACAGATTCCGCATCTTCGCGTTTTTATACAATCTCACTGGCGTGCGTTGCTTCTATGGCAAAGCGACTCGACGGCATAATGAGCAAAATAGAGGTTGATACCGATGCGATGCAACGTAATCTAAAGCTTAGCAGTGGCGCAATCGCAGCCGAGCCGTTGTATTTATTATTTGAAAAATACGGGCACACTGAGGCACACGAGAAAGCCAAAGACCTAGCTCACCAAGCCCTGGAGACAGGCAAAACCCTAGTAGAAGTCATTGCCGGTGACCCCGAGGCTACCGAATACTGGCAAAAATTTACCCCAAAAGAACAACAAATAATCCGGGAGCCGGAAATCTATTATACCGGCCTGGCTACCCAAAAAACTAGAGACGTCATTGCGAAATTTCGAAGTTGAGCCAAGGTTCTTTGGTCTTATTTAGGGCTTGGTTGGCGATGGATATTTCGGGGGTTTTGGTGATTTCGCCAATTATTTTAGCCTCCAGAGCGTGAGACTTTACGATTTTGATTGCCTCGTCTGGCTGGGGCGTGACCAAGACCATTCCCTGTCCCATATTCCAGGTGCGATAGGCTTCTTGGTCGGATACTCCGCCTAATTGCTGGCAGTACAACATAAGAGGCGATGGGGAGAAGGGGTCGCTAATACGTGCGCCGAGTCCTGATGGTTTAAGCGCGCGCCCTAGTTTGCCTGGCAAACCGCTTCCTGTTATGTGGGCTACGCCGTGCAGATCAACTTTGGCGGGGATGGCTGGATCCGCGCCACCAAACATTTCTACGACTGGTTTGCTATAAATTATCGATGGTTTCAGAGCGAGCGATAATAAGCTTTCTCCATCTAATTTCTCGTGTATCCAGCCATCACCAAAAGCATCCTTGAGGACTTTGCGTAGTAATGAAAAACCGTTTGAACGAAAGCCTGGCTCCCTTAATCCTACAATGCTGTCGCCAACTTTAATGTTGTGACCAGTTATCATCTTGTCTTTGTGAGCAAACCAAACTAAGGCTGATCCCCAGTTGAAACCAAACTTATCACCACCACCGACTAAATCACCAAGTTGTGCAATTTCGCCATTTATAATCGCTACGTTGGCTTCTTGTGCCGCTAGCACATAGCCTTTAGCTAATTCTTGAATCACCGTCAAACGGGATTGATCTTTGCCCAATGAATTCGTATCCAAAATAGACCCCAGCAATACCGGCTCTGCCCCCCTAACCACTGCGTCATCACAGACCATGGCTACTAAATCATAAGCCAAGGTGTCGTATTTGCCACTCAGCATGGCTAGCTCGGCTTTTGTACCCACTCCATCAAACCCAATATTGAGCATGGTACCCTGGGGCAGTCCACCAATCTCGATTGCTCTGATGCCAGAAAAATCATCGAAGGGTACAATCACGTCACCCAGTTTACCCTTCCGCGCAGACCAGGTTTGCTTGGCCGCTTCGTACATAATCTTGGCAGCTTTTTCTTCTATATCAATGTCAACCCCAGCATCCGCATAACTTGTCCCAAATGTTGTCATGCTAACAGTATACCCGATCTTTTATATGTGAGAGGTCGATTCTCTCACATAAATGTTGGTGGAAATAAACTATTTAGGGTTAGTGGATTAATTCAGGCTCAGTTGGTTTAGGAATACTACTAATTCTTTGGGGGTTACTTCGGCTTTGATTATGTAGCCATCGGCTTGAGATTCTATGCCAGCACGGTCTTCTTCTGACATTTCCAGGTTGGTAGTTATGATGATCTTGGCTTTTATAAGTTTTACGTTTGGGGTGTTTCGAAGGCGACTCAGGATTTCTGTGCCAGTTAGATTCGGTAGCATTATGTCTAGGAGGATAATGTCATATTCATTGGTTTCGGCTTCTTTGAGGGCTTGTTCTCCATCAAAGATGACTTTTGATTGGTAGCCGGCGGTCGTTAAGGCTCGGATATATAGCTCACTTATAAACTGTTCATCTTCTATGATAAGTACTTTACGAGGAGTTGGTGTTGGTTGCGACTGATCCATATTAATAATTTAACAGTTTATCTTCGGTAAAGCGAGTGGTTTTTGATCCAGCCGTGGGCTGTTCGTACTAGGGCATCCTTATTATTGGTATTTTGTAACTCAGTAGCTGCTGAGGCGAAAGGTTGTAGAGTAAAACCGATTGTCGTACCTTCCCCTTCTTTGGATTTGATCCATATATCTCCAGTGTGGGCGTTTATAATCGCCTTGCTCAAATACAATCCTAATCCGGTACCACTAATCTGTGTTTTGTTATGATGATTTCTATGGAACTTTTCAAATAAATTAGGTATGACATTTTCTGGGATACCAACACCTTTATCTTCGATTGTTGTCTCAATTAAGCCGGATTTGGATTTGTAGGCTTTGATTATGATGTCTTTGCTATCGCCACTATACTTGATGGCATTATCCAGAATGTTACAGAGTACTTCATAAATTGTTACTCGATCTACCGCAACAGTCGGCAAATCAGTACTTAGTTCATATATTATATTTTTGCCAAGTGGACGCGCTCTAAGCTCCATGTCCCTACCGGCTTGTTTTATGACTTCACCCCAGTGTTGCTCGGTGAGTTTTATAGACAATTGATTTTCTTCTATCTTGGCGAGATTTAGGATATTATTGACAAAAGTAGAAAGTTGTTTCGAGGCACTTTGCATTCGATGCATAAATTCAGTCATTTCGGGATCTAGCTTGTCGGCTAGCTCATCTTCAAAAACCTCGATGTAGCCTCTCATGAGAGTTAGCGGAGTTCGTAATTCGTGTACCCCCATAGCTATGAAATTGAGCGATTGGTCGTCCTGCGCATATTCTTTGGTTCTATCAAATATGGTAACAATGAATTCAATGCCCTTAGGGTTATCGCGGTTGTAATAGCCTGTCATATCAAACTGTCGTATTGTGTCGGTATCATCTTTTAAGTGGAGTCGAACTCGTTGCCAATATGCGGAATCTGTAGCTTTATTTTGTTGGCAGTCGTTGATCCAGTTTTCTAGCGTAAAATCATTTGGAAAATCCAAATCTACCGCTTCAAATAAGGCTTTGCCAAATAGTTGGGCACTTTCCAGACGACAATAGTCCAAAGCTGAATCGCTGGCAAAAGTAACGATCTGCTGTTTATTGAACACAAATAATGGCAGTGGTAAATGCCCTAATATGTTGCTTGCTTGGGTGGCTTCACGTTTGTGTTCGGCAAGGATTTTATTGTCTTGCAAGGATGCGACTTGATAGAGCTGATAAGCGAGATTGGTTATATATTCTCGCCCGATCTGTAAATTATCAGTTTGTGGGGCCGGTGCGTTTTCGCTGGGGGATATGTGTAGGATCAGATGGCCCATTGCGGCTAGTGGTATTCGAGCTAAATAACCTGCGGCCCAGGCGGTCAGTACTGCGCTGAGCATGGTAAATATAATAAATAAAAATCCCAATTCTAGCGCTGTGATAAAGTTGCTTTGGTACAACCACCACGAACCAAACCATAGCACTGACTGTATAGAAAATGTTAATATCAGAATTCGCAGCCTGATTTGTTTAATCGTCTTGCCTAGGTACTCCATAATTATGGGGTGAACTTTACATCCGTAGCCCCTGCAACGGCGGTAATCCAAGTTTGTCCGGTATTGAGTGGAATTGGCGCGCCAGCCCCATCAATGAATTTTATTTGTTCTTTATCGCTAGTTTTTGTCCAGGTTCCTTGGGCTACTATTCCATCCTGAAAAACATATACCGTACCACTGCCAATTACTCCATAGCTGGTGTGTACACCATCAGGGTGGATGCCTTTGGCTAGCACTGCCGCAATCACAACCTTGGGGCTAATTTGTTTTCCGCTTCGCTCATCTTTGTGTGGTGTGCCGCCCTCGTTTCTCTGATAGCTATTGGAAGCTTTGTCGTAAGTATAGTGGACGTTGTACAGAGGTCCTGAAATACTCAGGTCTATTGCTTGGGCTGTCGGCGCGGTGGGTGTGTCTGCTTTACGGGGGAAGCCAGTGAAGGTACTACCGGTGAACCCCTTGCTTTTTCCGAGAGCGATTAGGCTCCCAAGGCTGGTGTATACATTATGTGGCGCGTAGCGAGCTGATATACGTTGATACGATCCGCCATTGAATGATTGGTCAAGGTCTTTAATACCTTCGTTGCGTATTTTTGCCAGGGCTTCTGGGCTACCACCCACGTGCGCCACTGCTGCGTCAAAACCTTGTAGCCACTGTAGATAATATGGTCGAACGCTACGTACTGGGCCGATGTAATCAGGCTGGGCTTCTTGGAATAAAGTTAAAAACCTTGTGATGCCACCCTCCGCGACTGCCTCAAATACTACACCAGCATCTACCAGACCAGATTGCGGACGGGCATCTGGGCTGTTTTCTATCATTACGCCCGTTACTGGGAGCTGATTGTATTCTGGTGAGACCTGTATGCCTGTCAGGCGAGATGCTTCTGTTGTTGGCTTGGGTGGTTCTTTTATTTCTACTTTTTTTTCGACAATCGGGACGGTTTTTTGGATCGGCTTATCAGCCTTAAAGATTGAATAGGCCCCTGCTAGTAGCGCAATTAAGCCAATAACAACTATAGTGGCTAGAATAAGCTTTTGTTTTTTGCTACGTTTAGCCCACCATAATTTCCAGTTAGACAAGAGCTGTATGATTCTAGAAAACTTCTTGCTCATTTTGGGCTTCGTATTTTGATTGATTGGTTGGTTGCCGTTGAGGAATTCTGGGTTGCTCATGTCGATGACCTC
This sequence comes from uncultured Candidatus Saccharibacteria bacterium, assembly GCA_964349985.1. Classification (GTDB taxonomy): domain Bacteria; phylum Patescibacteriota; class Saccharimonadia; order Saccharimonadales; family CAYGIR01; genus CAYGIR01. Next base: position 6,680 of record CAYGIR010000003.1, on the reverse strand, counting down.
CTCTTCTTGGGTAATGGATTCGGGCGAAAGAAAAGGGGAATCGCATGATTCCGTGCTTGGGTTTAATTTTGGCTCTGGTGCCCGTCTTGATCCTTTATCAACATTAGGAATAGGTAGCCTGGGGCTACGGATATCATCAACCATAACCATTATTGTACCAGATGATCACAGGGCTTAGTTAAATTAAGGCAACTAATTGCTGGGTTAAGCGATTTAGAGTAATGTCTTTGTCGAGTATGGCCAGAGTGTCAGCGAGAGCGGGACTAGCTGGTGCTTGAGTGGTGGCTATGCGGATTAGGCTGAACAGTATTGCTGGCTTTTGGTTAGTTTCCACCAGTAACTGGTTGAGGCGTTTGGTGAGGTCATCTAGAGTAAAATCACTTTGCTCAAAGCTGGCTTTGGACTGTTCTAGGAGCGTTTTGAGCTCAGTTTTGGGCAGTTTGGCCAGCTGCTTATTACTAGATATTAGCTCGGCATTTACTGGTAAATCTTTGAAGAAAAACAGTGTTAGAGCGGGTAGCTCCGCAAAATATTTGAGCCGTTCTTGTACCAATTTTAGTACTTGTTTTTTGTATTCTGCTGGGTAGTTATCCGCCTCTGTGGGCCAATAATTATTGACTTTATTATATAGTTCGTCCAATGAAAGATCGCGGATAAAAATACCATTTACCCACAGTAGTCGTCTTTCATCAAAGCGTGCGCCACTTTTTTGGACTTTTTCGAGCGAAAATTTATTGATTAATTCATCAATGGTAAATATCTCTTGCTCTGTGCCATCGTTCCAGCCCAGAGTAGCGATAAAACTAACTAGAGCCTCTGGTAGATAGCCTTCGCGGATGTAATCCAGCAAGTCTTTGGCACCATCACGCTTGCTGAGTTTTTTGTTGCCATCGGGACCCAAAATGTGTGGCATTGTTGCTAAATACGGTCGATCTATCCCGAGAGCGTCATACAGGTTGAGATAATTAGGTACACTGGCCAAAAACTCTTGCCCACGAATAACGTGCGAGATTTTCATCTCAGCATCATCTACTATGTGGGCGAAATTATAGCTTGGGTAGCCATCGGATTTGATCAATATAAAATCGTCTATGACTTCCGGCCCAGTTGATAAGTCGCCCATGACTATGTCGTGCCATTGGTAATATTTTGGGTCTGATTTGAAACGCAGTGGCTGGTCGCCGTCCCAATCGGTGGTCCGCTGGTCAGCGGATTCGGGGCGATGGTTTCGGTACAAAAACGGTCGTTTTTCTTTTTGGGCATGATTACGAAAGATCTGTACTTCCTCGTTGGTGTACGGGTCGGCATAGGCCCGCCCATTATCGATTAATTTTCTCGCCCATTTTTTATAAATGTCTAGCCGTTCGCTTTGGCGGTATGGCCCATAGTCACCGCCAGAGTTCGGTCCTTCATCATAATTAAGTCCAAGAGCATGTAAACAGCTCATGATATGCCGGTCTGCGCCAGGTACTTCCCTTACCCGATCAGTATCTTCAAGACGCAAAATAAATTTACCATTATTTTGGCGAGCGACTAGCCAGGCAAACAATGCTGTTCGGATGCCACCTACATGTAATAAGCCAGTTGGACTGGGGGCGAAGCGTGTTCTGATATCTGACATAATGGATAGTATACTGGACTTGATTTAGAGACTAGAGACAATTTGTCTTAACTGATCACTATTGAGTTTGGAATTTCCTTCGATGCGATACCAAACTCCACCATCCACCCAAGTTGCATTGCTGTCCTCATAAAGGTAAACTTTTTTGCCCTTGTCTTGAATGATTTGGCATCGAGCACTACAGTCTGCTCCGCCAAAAAAATTATCCGCGAGCGTTTCACTATTCCAGGCTGAATTATCCTGAGTAATTTTGAAGTTCCTTGCGTCACTGTTGGACCTGTAATAGATTACTATTTGCCCAGGTTTGTAGGTGATTTTTCTATCTAGCGCAAAACCAGCCGGTTGAAAATCTGGTAGGCTGCCACGGACTCCCGATCTGCTAGAGGCTAGTCGCATACCGAGATTTGGCATATTTTGATACGCAAAAAAGCCCATGATTAGTAAACCAGATAAGGATAGTGCTAATACATTTAAAACACGTGGGCTTACACGAAAACGGGTTGCTAGGCGTGTGCCTATCCCTAGTTTTTTGGGCTTAGATTGTTCGTGCCCGCGGGCACTGGTCAAACCACGGGTTAGTAAATCGGATTGAGCAACCGAAGCGATAGTCGACACTTGGAGGTTCGCGATTTTAGTTGGTGGCTGGTCGGTTTTTTTGGCAGATCGTATGACCGTATCAACCCCGAAACGATGGATTAGAGAATGCTTTGGAACTTTGTTGGCGTGGATGAGTTTTTCGTTGGAAACTGTTCTGGCTAATTTAACCTTCTGTGGAGTTTTGAGTGATGTTAAGCCTGCCATGACATTGGGCAAAGAAGGCTTTTTCACAGTTGCGCGCATTAAGGTTTTGGATTTTTGAGTCTTGGTGACTACTGATGAAGTTACTTTTGTAGATCGCGTTCTTGCGGATGGAATAATAAAACCATCTACTCTTTTTTTTGTGAGGTTCGGCACTTGAGCGGTTGAAGGAGTTTTTGGGGCTGGCTGAGGATCTATCATTTTGCCAGTGATGGCATCATAGCGTTTTCCGTTTAATTCTATTATATGTTGTTTCCCCACGTTAAACATAACCCTCAATTTATATGGTGGTTGTATTTTACCCCTCCGGTAGGGTTTGCGCAAGTACACTCCATCAATAATTACCAGAATTATATCGAGTGAAAACTGTTTGTAGCCGAGAGAATTTGGTTTGAGAATAAAGGAGTTTTGTACAAGTCGAGTATAATGATGTGGTATTTATGGATTTTCTAAACCCTCAAAAAAAACGTGCTCACCTAATGCGTCTCTATGTCGGGTACGGACTCACGGCAGTGCTACTGGCTATTGGAACATTAATTTTGACCCTAGCCTCTTATGGATATGGGATTGATCGTAATACCGGAACTGTGATTCAAAATGGATTGATTTCTGTGGCATCACATCCTCAATCTGCTCGTATCTTTGTAAATAATGAGGACAAAGGCTCTACCAGTAGCCGTTTGGTGTTGCCAGCGGGTCAATATAATCTTGAATTACGATCTGATGGTTATCGAAGTTGGGAGCACAAGGTTAATCTGGAGGGTAGTATTATAGAGCAATTGATTTATCCTGTATTGTTCCCAGAGAAGTTGAGTACAAAATCCATTCAGGATTTTGTTAATCCTCCCCAGATGGCAAGTCAAAGTCCGGATAGGCGTTGGTTGCTGACTTACTCGCAACCTTCGACGAATATTTTCAATTTGATTGACCTCGGTAATGCCAAACATCCGATTACTTCGTTGACTCTGCCAAGTGATACTGTTTCTATGGTAGCGGGGGTACATTCGTACGAGGCTATTGAATGGTCCAGTGACAACGTACATCTCTTGCTTAGGCATACTTTTACTGGCGGAGTTGAGTATATTATGTTGAATCGTGAAGACCCTGCTAATAGTGTGAATATAAACAAACTTTTCCCTAATCAACCATTCACGTCCATTAGTCTGCGTGACAAAAAAGCTGATCAGTTTTATTTATTGAGTACTGCCGGAGGGTTATTATTTAGAGCAGATAATAAGAGCCCAAACCCAGTATTGCTACTGTCCGGCGTATTGAGTTATAAGTCGTATGGTTCTGATACGATAATGTATGTAATACCTTCTAAGAAAATTACTGGGAAAGTAGAGGCGCGTGTCAGTCGGGGCGATAAGGATAATTTACTTAGAAATTTACCGATTGCTCCATTATATCTCTTAGATATGGCTCAGTTCGATAACGCTTATTATTTAACTACTGGAAGTTCGGCCGATGGGCGAACTTATATTTATAAGGACCCGCTTAAAGTTTTTGAGCAACAACCAACTCGCTCGCCTCAGCCTTTTAGAGTTATGATAGTGCCAGGTTTACAGTTTAGTTCGTTTTCTGCTAATACTCGTTTTGTGGTGGTTCAAGGCGGGAGTAGTTTTGGTGTTTATGACATAGAGACCGCTCGACAATTCAGATACGACACAAAGCTTGCTCTGAATTCTGCCCAAAAAGCTAATTGGATGGATGGTCATCGCTTGACTTTGATCAGTGCCGGCAACGTAAATGTTTTTGATTTCGATAATACTAATTTACAGGTGCTGACTGCTGGATTGCAAGGTTTCGGACCTTATTTTGATCGTGATTATGCGGCGATGTTTACGATTACGAGTAGCACCAATAAAACTTCTCTAACTCGCACCGAGCTGATTGTCAGCAAATAATTTTTATTATTTGCTGATTTATGGTTATATATTGCGAATGACCGAGAACACAACAATCAGTAACGGGTTGTTAGTAGATGAACTGCGACACTGGGCTGATGATCACGTGCTACATTCCAATGGTCAATTAAGTTTGCTGTCTTATGATCCAGAACGCTACTCTGGTCAGGATGGTGTAAGCGTGGCGGGCAGCCCACAACCAGCGGATCTAGTAGATTCGGTTGCTAGTCTTGCCCAGCCAAAATATCATGAAATTCTTGAATTGTTACAAGCGGATGAGAAGAAAACTGGTCATGTAAGTCGTATTGGCGACCTTCTACAGGCGGGCAAAAACGTTGCCTTGGTGACTAATCACATAGATCTAGTTGATATTGCCATTACTCACGCGGCATTTTACAGTCAACTGAATCGCCTGGGTTATACCATGAAAACAGGTATAATAATCAGCAAAATGGTCGCTTTTTTAGCGATTCAGCTGGGCGATAAAATGTCACCGGCGGTAGAAATATTAAAACTATTGGAAAACGAACAGTTTTTGAGCTATCCAAGAACATCATCCGCCACAGAGCGCGGGGTGGGGTCGGGTCAACATGGAGTAACTAAACACAATAGCGATATGCTCCAGCGTATTAGTCAGCGCTTGGGAGAAGGCTCATTCTTATTGGCGATAGCACCTAGCGGAACAATCGATAAACCCAATTCAGATAAACCCAACGAAATCATAATGAGTCGCATGAGCAACGGTACCTTAAGAATACTTAGTGATAGTATCTACACCGTGCCTGTGGCTGTTTGGTATGGAGGCGAAACACCGGTTTTTAAGACTTGTGATCCGCCAAGAATTATTACCGACGAAGAAATGGCTACGGGTGTCATGTGTAAAATTGCTCAAACTTTGACCGATCGAGTAGAGGGTAAAACATTTGTCTACCAAACCAAGTAAGTCGAGTTAACTAGTTAGCCAAGTGTATAGTCTGTGCCAGAGGGTTTCGGCGTTGCTTGGGAGATTTTGGGGTTGCGGCTGGTTGGGCTTGGCTGTACTAGCAAGGTTCGTGGCGGGATCGGGAGTGATTTGTTCCCCAGTAACAACTAAGCGGTTTAGACTCGTGCCAGGAGGATCGCAGGTGATTAGGCTAAAGGTAGCGGTTTTGCCCAGGGTATCCCCTAATACCGAGACGTTATCCGGCTTGATTATTTTTTTATCGAATACTCTGTAGACATAGCGTTTGCCATCTTTGTGAAGACTAAATGTGTCACCTGGTTCCAGGCGATTGAGTAACACAAAAGCAAACTTGTATTTGCCACTGTTAAGAATATTGTTTGAGGAGTGTCCAAAAAGCACGCCATTACCCTTTTCACCGGGGTTTGAGGTGGTTGCGTAGTGTAATGCGCCTTGTTGTAGTGCATTTTGGACGGCGTCTTCTTCGATAGAAGGTTCGGTATACACAACGGGTATTTCTAAATTAATTTTAGGAATGATAATTTTTGGTTCCATACCTACTCTCATATTACCTGGATCAATGATGATAGGTGTGGAGCTGACGGACTTACTAGGGGTAATAAATGGTGCTATAAAGCGTTCATTGAATAATCCAAACATGAGTATAGCAACAACAATAGTCCCAAACGAAAGACCGAATAATATCGATTTGATATGACCACCTCGTTTGGTGCTTCGCCTGCTTATTGTGTTTAGCAGCTGCTGCTTAATATCGGCTACACTACGCGGGTCTTTGGACTCGGTGCTGTGATAGGACGTGTTCGATGGTGTTTGTGGTGGTGCTATCATGTGTTGGGATGGCTGGGGGGACATAGTGCCGCGACTGCTTCGTCGATTATATTCTTGGTAAAATTCCTGCCAAACTTCGTGTTTTTCGTGATCAGGTAAGCCAACGTAATAGTTGTGCCAGGCAGTTTGGATGTCTGCCAATGACCTGCCAGATTGACTGAGCCTGTACATAAATTGCTGGTGTCTGGACGCGTGGGTTCCACTCTGTGTAAGTTGGATTTCTGTCGCAGCATTAGGCTCATTGGCATAAACTTGTTGTAACTTTTGCCTGATCAAATCTACCGCCGGATTGGCAGGTTCTGATCTATCATCTGAGGGTGTGTTTATCATACTTATGTTGTTAGACTGGTTTAACAGATATAAGTATAGTACAATACGCGCGTCCAGCCTATCCTGCCGGAGTGGCGGAATTGGTATACGCGCACGACTCAAAATCGTGTTCCCAAAAGGATTGAGGGTTCAAGTCCCTCCTCCGGCACCAATTAATCTCAATCAGCTATACTCGACTTACGCAAAACTCCCCCACTCCCAGACCAAATAATCACGGCTGGTAGCGGTTCTTCTT
>CAYGIR010000002.1:33335-34942 GCA_964349985.1 uncultured Candidatus Saccharibacteria bacterium | reverse complement strand
GATGTACCCCTCAGGTACCTCTCCTTCAGACAAAACAGTTTTCGCTCGAGCTGATTCGCCCTGGGAACGAGCGATTTTGCGTAAGTCCAGTAAACAACCCTCTCAATTTGGCATGGTGCGACAATTTCACGCCAAAATCCAGTGGTGCACCAAGCCATGGGGAATCGGAGTTGAATTGGTGTGGGGTACTGGCGTGCTTGTGCTATTAGCCCGATATGTGTGAATCAATTTTGCCTATATATGGCAAATCTTGTAAAATGGCAGTTCTATGCAAGTAAAAGTATCACACCCATCCAAAACAGAAGCGGTCTTGACCGTTGTAGCTACCGATAGTGAATTGAAGCTCCTCAAAAAGACCGTGCTTGAAAGGTTTCAACACCAGATCAATGTCCCGGGCTTTCGAAAAGGAAAAATTCCTGGTGCGGTGTTGGAGAAAAACGTCAATCAGGAACAGCTTCAGAGCGACTTTTTGGAGCTCTCAATAGAACAGCTATATCTTCAGGCAGTACAGGGTCAAAGTCTGCGCCCAGTTGATCGTCCACAAATCGCGCTTAAAAAGTTCGTACCGTTTACTACTCTGGAGTTTGAAGCAACAATTCCAGTCGTAAGCGAAATCCAGTTGGCTGATTACAAAAAAATTAAACTACCTAAGCCGTCCATAAGTATCACTACAAAGGATATTGAGGAAGTGCTTCAGTCTTTGCAAACCCGCGCCAGTGAGAAAAGAGACGTTGACCGTCCCGCCAAGAATGGTGATCAAGTTTGGATTGATTTTAAAGGCGTTGATGCCAAGGGTCAAGCCGTTAACGGTGCTGATGGCAAGGATTATCCCCTAATTTTGGGTAGCAAGTCATTCATCCCCGGATTTGAAGAAAATTTGTCTGGCATGAACGCCAGCGAAGAGAAGACATTTACATTGACGTTTCCGAAGGACTACGGCGTCAAAGCTCTAGCTAATAAAAAAGTAACTTTCACGGTCGGCGTCACTAAGGTTCAAGAAGTAATAGAGGCAAAGATTGATGATAAATTCGCAGCAAGTATTGGACCCTTCAAAACCGTTGCCGAACTAAAAGCCGATATCAGGAAACAAGTGACCATAGAACGTCAGCGGGAGGCAGACCGCGCCTACGAAAACGAACTTATTCAGGCGATAACTGATAAGAGTACTGTGACTATCCCTGAAGTTTTGATTAATAATCAAATTGACCGAATGGAACAGGAGGAACGGCAAAATCTGACTTATCGTGGTCAGACTTGGCAGGAACATCTGGACGAAGACAAGGTGACGGAGGAGCAACACCGCCAGCAGAAATATCCACAGGCAGAGGAGCGTATCAAGGCGAGCCTAGTAATGGCAGAGATTGCGGAAACTGAAAAACTTGAAGTAACTGCGGAGGAGCTAGATATCCGCATGCAGTTACTCAAAGGTCAATATCAGGATCCTCAGATGCAGGCAGAACTCGACAAGCCTGAAGCCCGTCAAGACATAGCCGGTCGAATACTTACCGAAAAGACCCTCGCCAAACTTGTAGAATACTCGACATAATATCCAATCTACACCCTGCTAGCACCACTCATTAGCACATACATTAGCACTCTTGACCAGC
>CAYGIR010000002.1:0-33235 GCA_964349985.1 uncultured Candidatus Saccharibacteria bacterium | reverse complement strand
ATCTACACCCTGCTAGCACCACTCATTAGCACATACATTAGCACTCTTGACCAGCAGGTCAAGAATACGTACGTATGTACTATTGAATGATCCTATCAGGGCGCCGATTGAATCTATTTTTTCCAGTCCAGCCAGTTGTAGCTACAACTACAACTGGCTCAGGGCTTCAAAAATATATCCAATCTACACCCTGCTAGCACCACTCATTAGCACATACATTAGCACTCTTGACCAGCGAGTGCTAATTGTATACACTGGTGGTGGCTAATAACAGGAGGAATGTATGAGTGTTTTAGTACCGACAGTGATAGAGAGTGAAGGGCGATATGAAAGAGCCTATGATATTTATTCACGGCTTTTGAAAGATCGGATTATATTTTTGGGGACTGATGTTAATGAAGCTAGTGCCAACATAATTGTTGCTCAACTATTGTTCCTGCAATCCGAGGATGCCAAGAAAGACATATATTTTTATATAAACAGTCCTGGTGGCAGTGTTTATGACGCTATGGCTATATATGACACAATGCAGTACGTAAAAAACGATATTCAAACTGTCGGTATCGGTGTGCAGGCATCGGCGGCGGCGTTTCTATTGAGTTCTGGCACTAAGGGAAAGCGATTTTTGTTACCCCATTCTACGGTCATGATACACCAGCCGTCCTCTGGAACTCGTGGTAAGGTAACAGACCAGGAAATAGACCTCAAAGAATCTCTGCGAGTCAAAAAAATGCTGGAAGAAATTATGGTCAGAAACACCGGTCAAAAGCCAGATCGTGTTCATATTGACATGGAACGCGACTATTGGATGACTGCCATAGAGGCGCAAAAATACGGCGTAGTAGATAAAGTTATAACCAGCCCACCCAAGGCGTAGATAAATTAAATTCTTGACTCTCGCGCTTAACGTCTGTACTCTATATATCAAGAAGTAGTGTATTCTGGGCGGTGTTCGTTTTTGTCTAAAGAGTCACCCAAAAACCCTCGGATAGTAATCTTCGCGCGCAAAACTACAACAATTAGAGGTCGGCAATCGTTATTATTAGCTGGAGATAGCGCAAACATAACGTAGTCCTGACTATAATTGAACATTACTAATCAATAACCAGGAGTATTTTTATTTTATGGTAAAAAGCACTAGCAACCTCATGCCAACGAAACAAAAACGTATATACTACACAACTAGTGACGATGCATTAGATCTACCCAATCTAATCGATCATCAAAATCGGTCATTTCAATGGTTTGTAGAAGAAGGCTTAGGTGAATTACTGGCCGAAATCAGTCCGATTGATGATTATACTGGTACTAAATTATCACTCAGTTTCAAGGGCTACAGATTTGAGGCACCTAAGATAACAGAAGCCGCAGCGCGCGAAAACAATGTTAGCTTTGACGCTCCCCTAAAGGCAACCGTTGAATTAACCAATAAAGTCACTGGTGAAGTTAAAGAGCAGGAAATTTATCTTGGTGATTACCCTTGGATGACTACTAGAGGAACATTTGTTATCAATGGTGCTGAGCGCGTAGTTGTATCGCAACTCATACGGTCTGCTGGAGTATTTTTTACCGCGGACATGCATGGTACACAGAATCATTACGGTGCTAAGGTCATACCAGGACGGGGTGCCTGGTTAGAATTCGAAACGGCAGCTAGCGGAGCATTGTTTGTAAAGATTGATCGTAAACGCAAAATGGCTGTTACGACACTTCTTCGGGCGCTAGGTATGACCGAACCTCACATGAAAGAAGCTTTCAAACACGTTGATCAAGGTAAGACCAGTTATATCGATCTGACCTTAGAAAAAGATTCAACCAAGGGTACAAATGAAGCTTTGATTGAAGTTTATCGTCGTCTACGACCAGGTGACTTGGCAACAGTAGATAATGCTCGTGGCTTGATTGAGAACATGTTTTATAACTTTAAGCGTTTTGATTTTTCACGAGTTGGTCGTTACAAGATCAATAAACGACTTAATTTAGATATACCTAATATTGCCGAGAATCGAATAATGCGGTTGGAAGATTTGGTTGCTATTATCGCTGAGATTATTCGGTTAAACAATGTTCAAGACCCAGTCGATGATATCGATAGTCTGGCAAATCGACGAGTTAAATTGGTTGGCGAGTTGGTACAGCGACAATTTAGGATTGGTTTACTTAGGATGGAGCGTAATACTAAAGACCGCATGAGTATGAGTGAAATAGAAACGGTTACACCAGGTCAGCTTATCAATGCTAGACCAATTGTCGCCGCTGTCCGCGAGTTTTTTGCCAGCTCTCAACTGTCCCAGTTTATGGACCAGATTAACCCACTATCAGAACTGGCGCACAAACGTCGTTTAAGCTCTATGGGCCCAGGTGGTTTGAGCCGTGAACGAGCTGGATTTGAGGTCCGTGATGCCCACGCTACTCATTATGGTCGCATTTGTGCCGTAGAAACGCCCGAGGGAGCGAATATTGGCTTGGTGTTAAACTTGGCATCGTACGCTCGTATCAATGATTATGGATTTATTGAGACACCTTATCGTAGGGTCATTAACGCCGTTATGGCAAAGGATGCGGTAGGCCATATCGCTGCTGTGAATTTGGAAGATGATAAAGGCAAAGTGATAGTTAAGAAGGGTAGCACAATTACTTCCGAAACCGCTAAAAAACTAGCATCGGTTACAACACAAATAACTTGGCCTGTAAAGGCGCGTGTAACTAGTGAGGTGGTATATTTGGACGCCAGCGAGGAAGAACACGCTGTCATTGCTAGTGCTGGAGAAGAGATTGATGAGAATGGGTATTTTGTTCAAGAGCGCGTCAGTGTTCGCAAGGACCTTATGGCTAGTGAGGCCGATGCCGATGATGTGACATATATGGATGCCAGTCGTAAGCAAATTATTGGTTCTAGCGCGGGGCTAATACCATTTATCGAGAAAAACTACGTATATCGCTCGTTGATGGGTAGTAACCAGCAACGACAAGCCGTGCCTCTGGTGCAACCACAGGCCCCAATCATTGGTACCGGTATGGAAGCCTCAGCGGCCCTTAATACAGGTCAATTGATTGTTGCCGAAGATGATGGTGAGGTTGTCAAAGCCGCTGCCGAGGAAGTTATAGTGAAATACAAATCTGGTAATGTAACATACAATCCTTTGCACTTTATACGTAGTAATGAAGGTACGAGTATTAATCAAAAGGTTGTAGTAAATACGGGTGATAGGGTTGAAGCGGGTGACGCGCTGGTAGAAGGTATGTCTATTTCTGGTGGTGAGCTTGCCTTGGGCAAAGATCTGATTGTCGCATTCATGCCATGGAGCGGGTATAACTTTGAGGATGCGATTATTATTAGTCGTAAGCTCGTAGAAAACGATACTTTGACTTCAATACACATCGTTGACTATATGGTAGAGGTGCGTGAAACTAAGCTTGGTCCAGAGATCGTAACCCGTGATATTCCTAATGTATCAGAGGATGCTTTGCGTCATCTTGATGAGGATGGAATTGTGAGAATTGGTGCCGAGGTTCATCCAGGCGATATTCTTGTTGGGAAAATCACACCCAAGGGTGAACAAGAATTGTCTAGCGAAGAGCGTTTGCTCAGAGCAATTTTTGGTGAAAAGGCCAAAGAAGTTAGGGATACTTCACAGCGCATGAGTAATGGCAAACACGGTAAGGTCGTTGGTATCAAGATTTTTTCTAGGGCAAATGGTCACGAGTTAAAAGCTGGAGTTTTGATGCAAATTCAAGTTTTCGTAGCCCAGATGCGCAAAATTAGTGTTGGGGATAAACTCGGCGGGCGTCATGGTAACAAGGGTGTGATTGCTAGAATTCTACCCCAAGAAGATATGCCATTTATGGCCGACGGTACGCCAGTTGATATAATTTTGAATCCGCTGGGCGTGCCATCTCGTATGAACATTGGACAGTTATTTGAAACACATCTGGGTATGGCCGCACGGGCATTGGGTTTGACTATTGCTAGTCCAGCATTTGACGGAGTTAGCCCCGATAAAATACGTGAATTGCTGAAAAAAGCAGGATTCCCAGAGGATGGTAAGCAGCAAATGTATGATGGACGCACTGGTGAAGCGTATAGCGAACTTACGACCGTAGGTTCTATGTATATGATTAAGCTAAATCACATGATTGCTGACAAAATCCACGCTCGATCCACTGGTCCGTATACTATGGTTACTCAACAACCCCTGGGCGGAAAAGCACAGAACGGTGGTCAGAGATTTGGCGAGATGGAAGTCTGGGCGTTAGAAGCTTATGGCGCATCCAATACTTTGCAGGAGATGCTTACCATCAAGTCTGATGATGTTTACGGACGATCCAAAGCCTATGAAGCAATCATTAAGGGTACAGAAATCGTTGGACCGAAGGTTCCTGAAAGCTTCAATGTACTTGTAAAAGAATTGCAGGGGCTTGGTCTAAAAATTGACATGGTAGCACAAAGTAAATTGATTGATGCTGAATCGGTATTAGCGGAGAACATTAAAGACGAAGCAAACCATCCCTCCGAAATTGAAGTGCCCGCTCCAAGTATTTCAGAAATTGACATGATTGAATCCGCTTCGGTTGAAGAGTTTGTGGTTATGGAACTGGACGATGATATGCCCGCTACTACTAAGACTACTACAATCGTTGATGATACAAGCTTGGCACAAGATGATGATACACCCGTGGCGATTGCTTCGGATGATGACGCTGTAGAGGAGGATGCATAATGTTATATTTCAGTATGTCTCAAGAAGTTACGCATGATGGTGAGCAAAGAGCACATTCTATGCTCACTACGTGTTCTATACTATTCACAAACGCAACTGGAGGAGTCAAGTTATGAAAAAATATTCATCAGGGACTGATATCGCTGATTTTGACGCGGTACGTCTTGCAGTTGCCAGCCCAGAGGATATTCTGGAATGGAGTTACGGCGAAGTTACTAAACCAGAGACAATTAATTATAGAACTCAAAAACCAGAACGTGATGGATTATTTTGTGAGAGAATCTTTGGCCCGGTAAAAGATGTTAATCCACACGATGCCAAATATAAAGGCGTTCGCTCAAGAGAGGCTGCTGTCGACAAAAATGGTGAGATCGTGACTAAGTCAATAGTACGTCGTGAGCGTATGGCTCATATAACTCTTGCTAGCCCAGTGGCGCATATTTGGTTCTTGCGAGGAACACCGAGCGCTATAGGTTTACTATTAGGTATGACTGTCAAAAATCTCGAGCGGATCGCATACTTTGCTAGCTATATAATCAAAAGCGTTGACGCTAAACAACGTGATCAGTATTTAGCCGATAAAGAAGCCGAATTTGCCGCCGCAAAAGAAGCCGTCAAATCGCGATACGAAGCCGAAGCTCAAGCGGAAAGTGCGAATCTAAAGGCTTTGGCTGAGTTGCAAACTAAAGAGTTGGAAGAAGTCCAAGAAGAGTTCGACGCGTTTAAATCTCAATTGACTAGCTTAGTAAAACTAAATTTGATTAGTGAGACTGATTACCGAAACTTGCCAGATAATTTACGAGAACTAATCACGGTTGGCATGGGCGGCTCTACTCTAAAAGATCTTTTGGCTGAGATCAAGCTTGAAGATTTGATCGCGGAACTTACGCAGGAAGCTGAAGAATCCAAAGGGCAACGTAAGAAGAAAATTATGAAACGACTACGTTTGCTCGAAAGCATGCATCGTGCCGGCATTAAGCCCAGTAGTATGTGCGTCTCTGTGCTACCTGTGATCCCTCCAGATCTACGCCCAATGGTTCAATTGACGGGTGGTCGTTTCGCGACTAGCGATCTTAATGACCTTTATCGTAGAGTGATCAACCGTAATAATCGTTTAAAAAAGCTAATTGATCTCAATGCCCCAGAAGTTATTTGTAGGAATGAACAGCGTATGTTGCAAGAAGCTGTTGATGCGCTTATTGACAATAATAATGCCCGCAGCGGTCGTGCCGTCGCAGCAACGGGTCAGCGACGACGATTGAAGTCTCTCAGCGACATGCTGAAGGGTAAGCAGGGTCGTTTTCGACAAAACTTGCTTGGCAAACGAGTTGATTATTCTGGTCGTTCAGTAATTGTGGCTGGGCCAGAGCTGAAGATGTATCAGTGTGGGTTGCCAAAGACGATGGCGCTAGAGCTCTTCAAGCCCTTTGTGATAGGTTGGTTGATTTCTAATGAATACGCCCACAATATTCGTTCCGCGACGCGCATGATTGAGACCGGTGAAACAGCCGTATGGGACGCTTTGGACGATGTTATCAGGGGTAAATATGTACTATTAAATCGAGCTCCTTCACTTCACCGTTTATCGATTCAGGCGTTTCAGCCAGTTTTGATTGAGGGCCGTGCGATACAATTACATCCACTTGTATGTAAAGGTTTCAATGCTGACTTTGATGGTGATCAAATGGCCGTTCACTTGCCGCTTAGCGACGCTGCTCAGGCCGAAGCGCGGGATATCATGGCAAGCAACAAAAACTTGCTAAAGCCAGCCGATGGATCTCCAATTTTGCATATCGAGCAAGATATTGTCTTAGGTTGTTATTATTTGACCTATGAACGGTCCGATAATACTACGGCTCTGAAAGCTTTCGTAAGCTTGGAAGAAGCAATAATGGCAAGAGACGCTGGTGTTATAAGCTTGCAGACTCATGTCCGTGTACCTTTCCGTGGCGAGGTGCGTCAAACAACTTTTGGTCGTTTATTGTTCAACGAGATTTTTCCAGAGGATTTTGAATTTCAAGACGAAGCGATGACCAAAAAGAAACTCACTAGCGTAATGGCGCAGATTTACCAGAAGTACGGCCAAGATAAAACGGCTGAAATAGCTGACGATTTGAAAGATATTGGTTTTGAGTGGGCTACTCGATCGGGTCTATCGATGGGTATGGGAGATTTTGCGGAAGTCAAAGGCATGGTCAAAGTGTTGGAAGATGGTGAACTAAGAGCAACCGCGATTAGCGAACAATTTGAACAAGGTTTCATTACGGAAGAAGAGCGGTATCGCCTGACTGTTGAAACATGGACCAAAATAGACGCGCATGTTCAAGATTTGCTTGCCAAACAAATGGAGGGATTTGAATCATCCATGGCTATAGCGATTACTTCTGGCGCACGTGGTAATATATCGCAAATGAAAATGTCAGTCGGTATGCTAGGCGTATTTTCAGATGCGACAGGTCGAGCTATCGAGTTACCTATCAAGTCTGGTTATGTTAAGGGGCTAACTCCTTTGGAATACTTTACTGGTACTCGTGGAACCCGCAAAGCTTTGATTGATATTGCCCTTAAGACTGCTGACGCGGGATATCTGACACGTCGTTTAGTTGATGTTGGTCAGGATGTATTTACGATTGATGACGATGACACCGATCCTGGGTTTGGCATGCTACGATCTGATGCCGCCGAAATTGGTGTCAGTTATGCTTCACGCTTGCAGGGTCGTTTTGTAGCCCAGACTTTGAAGGGGTATCTAAAAATCGGCGAGCAGATTTCTAAAGAAATGGCTGAAAAAATTGACGCCGATGCGAATATTGACGGTGTGCGTATTATGAGCGCGTTGTCATGTACTTCTGTCCGTGGTGTACCCCAAAAATCTTATGGTGTTGATCCAGCTACTGGTAATCTGGTTGTGGCGCATCATCCGATTGGTGTTATTGCCGCGCAATCTATTGGTGAGCCTGGTACGCAGCTATCCCTTGACTCCAAGCACCGATCTGGGGCTGTAGTTGCGGATGATACGGCGCAAGGACTATCGCGTGTTGAGGAATTATTTGAGGTTCGTACGCCAAAAGGTCAAGCCTACCTATCTGATATCTCCGGTACCGTGTCTGCCTTTGAGGAAGGCCAACACTATGTTATCCAGGTTACCGCTGATAAAGACGAAAAAGTCGAGTTACCACTAAAAGGACGCAAGCCACATATTGCCAGTGGATCAGAAGTTGCGATTGGCGATGTATTGGCCGCCGAAGATGATAACAGTAAACCGCTTATTGCCCCAATGGCTGGTAAGGCCGAAATAACCGCGAAACACATCATAATAGTCCCGAGTAGCAAGAGCCTAATCCGCTATGAGATACCTGGTTTCAAACAACTATATGTAAAGGATGGTGATCAAATTGTTGCTGGTCAACGATTGACTAACGGCTCCATTAATCTTCATGATTTGATGCGTTTGCAGGGAGTAGAAGCTACTCAACGGTACATAATGAACGAAATCCTGCGGATATTCGCAGGTCAGGGACAAAATATTGCTGACAAGCATCTTGAGCTGATCGTTAGGCAGATGTTTAGCCGAGTACAAATAGAAGAAGCGGGCGATAGTGAGTTTGTTACTGGTGATATAGTCAGCAAGTTGGCAGTAGTAGACGCCAACGATAACCTGGTCGCCGCTAATAAACAGCCAGCCAAGGTAACTCAGTTACTATTGGGTATCACCAAAGCCAGCTTGTCTACTGATTCCTTTTTAAGTGCCGCGTCATTCCAAGACACTACTCGAGTATTGATTGCTGCTGCTACCAGTGGTAAAACTGACAAACTATACGGGCTTAAGGAAAATGTCATTTTGGGTCGTCGTATACCCGTAGGCACAGGCTATCATCCTACGCATGATCTTGACCAAGAAATTCGCGTAGACGATTAAACTCTTGTCAGGGTCTTGCATATCTGTTACAGTACCATCATAAAATAAGTGGTCTGAGCCGGGCGGACGGCATTCGCTCGCAGCAGTAGATCACAACTCAAAGGAGTAATATGCCAACAATCAATCAATTAGTGCGTAATCCGCGCGTAAAGGTGACTGTCAAAAGCAAATCGCCCGCCATGCAACGTATTACTAACAGCCTAAAGACACGTAACTACGATAAGCCAGCTCCATTTAAGCGGGGAGTCTGCGTTAAAGTAACTACCAAAACTCCTAAAAAGCCCAACTCTGCCTTACGTAAGGTGGCGCGTGTCCGTTTAACAAATGGCTACGAGGTATGGGCTTATATTGGTGGTGAGGGTCATAATCTTCAAGAACACGCCGTTGTGTTAATACGTGGTGGCCGAGTAAAAGATCTTCCTGGTGTCCGTTATCACATAGTGCGTGGGTCTTTGGATCTTCAGGGTGTAGCCAACCGCAAGCAGGGTCGTAGTAAGTACGGTACTAAAAAGGAGGGTAAATAAAATGCCCAGGAAAGTCACTAAATCCTTAATAAGAGATATTAAACCGGATCGTACGTATAACAGCGTTATGGTTCAGCGACTCATTAATCGGGTGATGCTCAACGGTAAAAAACAGATGGCTGAACGGTTGGTCTATGGCGGGATGCAAAAGGCCGCCGATAAGTTAGACGTTAAAAATCCGTTAGAAGTTTTTGATCAGGCCTTAAAGAATGTTCGTCCGCAAATGGAAACGCGTTCTCGTCGCGTGGGTGGCGCGAATTACCAAATCCCTTTTGAGGTTAGCGGACAGCGTCAAAGTCACCTGACTATGATGTGGTTTGTCGCGGCCGCGCGATCACGCAAGGGTATGAGCATGGAAGACCGCTTGGCACTAGAGTTCGTCGACGCCTATAACGGTACCGGAGTGGCGGTTAAGAAAAAAGAAGACACGCACAAGATGGCAGAAGCTAATAGGGCCTTTGCCCACTTTGCGAGGTATTAATCATGAGTTTTCGAGGAGATCTTTGTAGAACCGTTACAGATACGATCGACCGTATGATTCAGGATATTCCAGGAGCGGCACATGATACTGTGCTCGACTTACCCAAAACTCCTCCATCCCCAGATCGAATTCTATTTGACGCTTCGCGCGAATCAGGCATAGGAATGAACCCCACTATTTTTAGACATGTGATAGGGAAGATCGCGCTATCGGTTTTACTAAGGACTGAAGAGCTTCTCACTCCCGAACCCTTACTTCGACCGCTATTTGATAAAAGAGACAAATTGACAGGAATTAAGACATAATGGCTGATAAAAAAATTGAGATGAAGAACATTCGTAATTTGGGTATTATTGCTCATATTGATGCTGGCAAGACTACGACGACCGAAGGTATTTTGTATCGAACGGGGTTGAATCACAAAATCGGGGCTGTTCACGAGGGTGAAACTACTACGGATTGGATGGCTCAGGAGCGAGAGCGTGGGATTACAATAGTCGCTGCCTCTGTTACCTGCTTTTGGGGAGGTAATCAGATTAACATAATTGATACCCCTGGGCACATTGACTTTACGGTTGAGGTAGAGCGATCATTACGAGTGTTGGACGGTGCCTGTGTGGTATTTGACGGTAAAATGGGTGTTGAATCGCAAAGTGAAACAGTTTGGCGACAGGCTGATAAATATGGCGTTCCTCGGATCTGCTTTATTAACAAAATCAATCAAACTGGTGGAGATTTTTATAAATCTCTTGATACAATTCACGCCAGACTTAGTAAACGAGCCTTCCCCATACACCTACCGATTGGCTTCGAGCAATCAATTAACGGTATTGTTGATTTGATCGCAATGAAAGCATTTATCTACAAAGACTTTACCGATAAAGCTCTGGTGGAGACGGATATTCCTGAGGATATGATGGATCAGGTCAAAAAATATCGTTCTCTGCTCATAGAAAATGCCGTTGCGGAAGACGAAGCAATGCTAGAGAAATATTTCGAAGTTGGCGAGGAAGGCCTTACTGAGGCGGATATTAAGCAAGCAATTCGTACCGCGGTTCTATCTGGCAAATTCTTTGTCGTCACCGGTGGCGATGGACGTGGCGTGATTGTTGAAAAAGTCTTGGACCTGGTCAACGATTATTTGCCAAGTCCTTTGGATAGAGGTAGTACTTGGGGTACGCATCCCAAAACTGGTGATGAAATTGAACGCGAACCAGCTGAGTCCCAGCCCTTTTCGGCCCTTGCGTTTAAGATTACGACGGATCCGTTTGTCGGAAAACTGGCCTATTTTAGAGTTTATTCCGGCAAGCTTGCTGCTGGTTCTTATGTTTTAAATAGTTCCACAGGTGAAAAGGAACGCATTGGGCGGATTGTTCGTTTACAGGCGGACAAACGGACTGACGTCACGGAGGTTGGCGCTGGAGATATTGCGGCGATTGTCGGACTCAAAGGCACGACCACCGGACATACCCTGTGTGATCTAAATAATCCAATAGTTCTGGAGAGTATTACGTTCCCCGAGCCACCGGTGTCTATTGCTATTGAGCCAAAGACAAAAGCTGACCAAGAAAAGATGGGAATCGCGCTACAAAGGTTAGCAGAAGAAGACCCGACATTCCGTATCAGAGTTGATGATGAAACCGGACAAACCATCATTAGTGGGATGGGTGAACTGCATCTGGAAATTCTAGTTGATAGAATGAAGCGAGAGTTCAGTGTCGAGGCGAACATTGGTCAGCCACAGGTTGCCTATCGTGAAACAATCCGCAAAGATGGCGTAGAAGTTCAGGGTAAATTTATTCGACAGTCTGGTGGACGCGGACAATATGGTGATGTCTGGTTGCGAGTTAGCCAGAACGAAGCTGGGAAAGGCTTTGAATTCATCAACTCTATCAAGGGTGGAGTTGTCCCGAGTGAATATATTAAACCAGTCGAACAAGGTATTATTGAGGCACTGAATAATGGCGTGATAGCCGGCTATCCTGTCGTTGATATCAAAGCGGAGTTATACGATGGTAGCTATCACGATGTTGATTCAAGCGAAATGGCCTTCAAAATAGCCGGTTCTATGGCTATCCAGTCTGGTGTTAAACAGGCAAATCCAGTTTTGTTAGAGCCAATCATGAAGGTAGTCGTCGTTACTCCTGAATCATTTATGGGTGACGTTATCGGTGATTTAAACTCTAAGCGTGGTAGGATTGAATCCATCGAGGATCTGTCCGCAGGGATCAAAGAAATAACTGCTTTTGTACCCCTAGGTGAGATGTTTGGCTACACAACCAATTTGCGTAGCAGCACTCAGGGTCGTGCTAGCTCAAGCATGGAGCTAGATCACTACTCCGATGTACCAAATAATGTAGCCGAAGCGATAATCGCCAAAAACGCCAAGTAACCGAGTTTTGAGATTCAGATACTATGGATTTATTCAAATGGTCTCGTAAAAAATTGAGACCGCCAAACCAATACGATATCAAAGGAGCACCAACACCTACCATAGAGCTTTCCGGCGAACATCGGATCTTGAGAATTGCGCAGATCGCCGAGGAATTTCCTGATAATTTTTTTAGCACGACTCATAATAGTCATCAAATTTTTGTCGGGATGGACGGTAACACTCAGCATATCGATTTTACCAGCTATAGGAGCATAGAGGTCGTCCAGCATCAAATCATCAATATAACCAGGGTTGACGGTCATCAGCCGGGCGTAGAATATATAGTCGGTGATCAGATTTACACCAGGCCTGAAGCCTCGCCGGAAATTCTGAGGAAAGTTGAAGATGTTATCTGTATGGTTGGGGCGGCTTGTATGTCTTTGATTAGATCGAATGCGTAATTCAATATTGGGGAAAAAACACTCAATCAACTCTTTACATTCCTGAGAGGCTCAGGTAATATACTTTGGTAACTCGTGTGAGTTCTATACTTCACATAAAAAGTAACTATAAATTTTAGGAGAAATTTCATGGCAGATTTTGACAGAAGCAAGCCCCACGTTAACGTAGGTACGATGGGACACGTTGATCATGGCAAGACAACTTTAACGGCGGCAATTACGGCCGTGCTGGCAAAAAGACTTCCAAGCGATGTAAATAAAGCAATCAAATATGATGAAATCGATAACGCGCCAGAAGAAAAAGCCCGCGGTATTACCATCGCGACTTCCCATCAGGAATACGAATCAGAAAAACGTCATTACGCTCACGTAGATATGCCAGGTCACGCTGATTATATCAAAAACATGATTACCGGTGCGGCTCAGATCGATGGTGCTATTTTGGTGGTAGGCGCGAATGATGGTCCATTGCCTCAGACACGCGAACATGTGCTTTTGGCACGTCAGGTTGGCGTTCCTAAGATCGTTGTTTTCATGAACAAAATGGATCTCGCGGATCCGGAGCTTATCGAACTTGTCGAAATGGACATACGGGAATTGCTAGAAAAGAATGGTTACGATGAGGACGCGCCTATCATCAAGGGTTCTGCAACCAAAGCTCTAGAAGGAGACGCATCCAACGAAGATGCAATCATGGAACTCGTTAAAGCTATGGATGACTTCATCCCAGAGCCCAAGCGTGAATTAGACAAGCCTTTCCTAATGCCTATAGAAGACGTTTTTTCAATTAAGGGTCGTGGCACTGTTGCTACCGGTCGTGTTGAAACTGGAATTGTTAAAGTTAATGAAGAAGTCGAAATTGTTGGTATTCGTCCAACCAGAAAAGTTGTTGTGACTGGCGTCGAAATGTTTAAAAAGAACCTTGATCAAGGGCAAGCTGGCGATAACGTTGGAGTATTGCTCCGAGGTATCGAACGTGATGATATCGAACGTGGTCAGGTATTGTGCAAGCCAGGCTCGATTACGCCACACACAGAGTTTGACGCTGAGGTGTATATTCTTACCAAGGAAGAGGGCGGGCGACACACTCCATTCTTCAAGGGCTATAAACCGCAGTTTTACTTCCGTACAACTGATGTAACGGGTGAAGTAGAATTACCGGCTGATAAAGAGATGGTTATGCCCGGTGATACGATAACGTTCAAGGTGAAATTATTAGCCCCAATTGCCATGGAGCAGGGTTTGCGCTTCGCTATTCGTGAAGGTGGGCGTACGGTTGGTGCTGGTGTGGTTACCAAAATCAGCGTGTAGTTTTTCGTATAAACCTTCCTAACTATCGCCTTCCATATCCGTAGCTGTTTGGATTATTCTTTTGGCTTCATCCAGGGATAATTTTCCCCGGGTGATATCAATAATATCATCATCAATAATCGGCCTCCGGGCGAGAAGTTGTACTATGCCAAGTCCAAGTAGTTTTCTGACAATTTGGCCCCAGTCGTCGTATTCCCCATGCACTGATACTAATAATTGTGTGATGTGTTCTTGTTTTGTTGCTAATCTGCCCAAACTTTCATTGATTTTTTTGACAACAGCTTGCTCAGCTTTTAGTTGATTTTCAATAATATCCCATTCTTGGTTGGATTTTCTGTACTCAGATGGCAGGCTGTTCGTAATTTCTCGTAACGCACCCACCCACTGAGTCGTTTCTGCCGGGCTGGCGAATTCATTGGCTAGTATAGTCTCAATTGTGTCATCGATTTCTGAAGCCTCGAGAAGTCCTTGGTTTAGAAACTCGCACAGTTGGGTCAAATTGATCAAGCCAAACAAACCTGTGCAGAAAATCCGAATTTCTGGATCGTCACAGCGACCTGATAACTGCTGTATGACATCCAATGTAAATTCTCCGGAATCGAATAGTACTTGGCAATATTCCGGAACACCTATTTCTACAATACCCACAACTTTAAAAACAGAATCGATAATTTTGCTTTCTTGTTCAAACCAATCTTCTCTAATCTGGTTAATATCTGGAATATTAAATTTCGAGTTTGGGTCTGATGGGTCTGGTCCGCTTGGCGTTCCTTCCATAATAATATAATCCCACAACCTTACAGAATATGCCAACATTTCATTGGCATAGCGGAATAATGTGTTAGTTGAGTATGTCCAGTAAGTTGCCAGCACGGGTGTGATTGTAGTATAATTAATGGGTAAACTAATCGTGGTGATTAAAAGTCGTTGTATGTGTTCTCAATAATACTACAAAGATGTTACACCGCATAGAAGAGCTGACAGTATGCAGTTGACGGTAAGGCCGGATGTGTGTAATTTGTCGGTTCGTGCCAACGGAAGGAGCACGTCATGGTAGAATCGAAAGAGCCCAAGGTTCAGAAAAAGTCAATCAGCAAGAAGAACATAGCAAGCAATAAAGAAAAAATCACGTCTGAAAACGATGCTGCAGTAGAAGCTGTTACAGAAACGAAGCCCACGATAGTAACCGCTAAAACAAAGTCCGGACGACCAGTCCAAACCAAGCCTGAACCCGCGATGCGTCAACGTATCCGTATCCGATTAAAGGCATATGATCACAAAGTTATCGATCAATCGACCAAACAAATTGTAGATACCGCTCTCAGAACCGGTGCTACAATCGCGGGACCAATACCGTTACCTACAAAAAAGACAATCTTTACAGTCGTAAAAAGTCCCCACGTCTTCAAAAAAGGTCGTGAACAGTTCGAGATGCGAGTTCACAAACGCTTGATTGACGTATTCGACCCTACCCCAAAAACTGTCGATTCATTGATGAATCTATCACTGCCTGCTGGTTGCGACGCTGAAATTAAGATGTAGCCTTGGCACCCCGGCTCGTCTGAGGTTGGAATGTGGGTATTGGTGCCGGAAGAGATATATACATGTTAAGATTAATAGATGAACGGTGTAACCATAGTAGATGATAGTATTGATCTTAGGCGTGGCATTGACTACGTAGGGGTCACAGTCACGGCTATTATTCATGATGGTAAGGGCAATATACTTATGATGAAACGCGGACCAGAGGCCCGTGATGAGCGCGGTAACTGGGATATCTGTGGCGGAGCATTAGAATTTGGCGAGTCAATTGAAGCGGCAATTCGACGTGAGGTAATGGAGGAGCTGTGTGTAGATGCTCTGGAGATCAAATTCATTCATGCCGGAGATGCGCATAGGGTTAATCATGATGGTTATAAAACCCACTGGGTGTGGCTATTACATGGTGTTTTAGTCGACCCAAAGCGTGTCACAATTGGAGAGCCACACAAAATTACCGAAATAGCATGGTTCAATTTGTCAAATCTTCCGTCCCCGCTCCATTCACAGTTTCATCATGCCCTGCGGGGTGCCAAAATGTCCCAACTTATTACATAAATGCCACATGTAGGGCTTTTACGTCTGGGTACAGCCAATCAGGAATGATCTCATGACAGGGAAAAGTCAATCATCCTGTATAATCTGCTTATGGCTAGAGTAAATAAGAAAGTAACCCGACAAAGAACTAGCGAACTACAAGGTACATATGTGCTCAAAATTGTATTGTTTATGATCGTGGGGGCGCAGTGGATTAGACTAACCGACCCAGCCTTAACTAGACAAATTCCCGTTCCAGTTGGTTTGCTGATAGGTACGGTATTTGCAATGCATGATCATTTTCAAATTGACCGTAAGATTGAATTGGCGATATTGTTGATTGCCTGTTTTATAGGTTTCTGGTCTCAGACCGGATTGTTTTTGACCGTTTTGCGCTGATCGCTCACAATTTAACTGCTTGTAGAATAAACAACAGCTTGACAGAGGTATAGGTTTCTTGATACTCTGTTAGGGAATTTAGATTGACTTCTTGATTTGATTACAAGGTTCACGTTACGAATTACCCCGTAACAGAGATGAAAACCCGTACAGATCAAGTATATTAGAGTTCGCTCAAGGATCAGTACAAACATAAGGAAGATAATGAAGGCATTAATAGTTAGAAAATTAGGCATGACCAGCACTATCGCGGACGATGGTGTTATGCGGGCTGTTACTTTACTTTCAGCAACGCCAAATGTTGTGACCCAGATTAAATCTGACGAAGTTGATGGCTACACTGCCGTGCAGATCGGTGCTGAATCGGTCAAAAAAGTCGGCAAAGCTCAGGCAGGGCATTTTAGATTATCTAAAATGCTTCCAAAGATTGTGCGCGAATACCGCATTAGCGAACATTCACCAGATCTAAACGTCGGCTCACTAATCGCAGCCGACGTTTTTAATGTTGGGGACGCCGTACATGTCACTGGAACCAGCAAGGGTAAGGGTTGGGCCGGGACAATTAAACGTCACAACTTCCACCGTGGTCGAAAAACACACGGTGGTGGTTCATATCGACGCCCAGGTTCAATTGGCTCTATGTACCCACAAAAAATATTTAAGGGCAAAAAAATGGCTGGCCAAATGGGTGATGAACGAGTAACGGTACGTAATCTCAAGGTCGCTTTAATTGATATGGAAAATAACGTGATTGGTGTTACGGGTGCCGTTCCTGGACCTCGCAAAGGCATCGTCATGATCAAAGAGGCAAAATCGTAATGGCCACATTAACCTATACGAAAACAGGAAACAAGGCAACAACTACTATTAAGCTAGATCAGTCTGTATTCGGTGTTGTGCCACAAAACCATGAACTTCTAAAAGCAGCTTACGTAGCATATCTTGCTAATGGACGTACCAGTGCCGGTAAAACAAAGACGAGGGGTCTTGTCAGAGGCGGTGGCCGGAAGCCCTGGAAACAAAAGGGTACCGGTCGTGCTCGCTTTGGTTCCTCTCGTAACCCAATTTGGCGAGGTGGTGGTATTGTCTTTGGTCCCACTGGTGAAGAGAATTATTCACACAAACTCAACACATCGGCCAAACGTTTGGCAATACGGCAAGCTCTGAGTGTGGCCTCTGCCGACGGCAATGTAATCGTTATGGAGGCAATATCTTTTAAGGATTCCAAAACATCCGAAGCCGTCAAGCTATTTGCAAAGATCGGCGCGACTAAAAATATTTTGCTGGTCGTAGCTGATCAAACACCAGAGTTCATTCGAGCGACCAATAATTTATCTAATGTGAAACTCATTCAGGCTACTTACATAAATGTTTATGACGTCATTAATGCCGATCACATCGTGATTACTCAAGATTCTTTAAATGTAATTAGCACATGGCTTACGCCCATTCAAAAGCCCAAATTAGCAAAGGGAATGGCTAAATAATGGACAAGACTATGGCATTGAAGCCCAGGATCAGCGAAAAAGCCTACGGCATGAGCCAGCAAGGTGCTGTATATGTTTTTCAAGTTCCCACGTCAGCATCAAAGCTTACTATAGCTGGTGCGGTTTCGGCACAATTCGACGTAACTGTTATGAACGTGAATGTAATAAATGTTAAAGGTAAAACGCGACGCACTGTCAAAAAAGGTGGACGACAAACGTTTGGTAAGTTACCTAATATCAAGAAAGCCTACGTAACGCTAAAGTCGGGCGATAGCATAGCTATATTCGCAAATGAAGATGATGATAAGTCGGTTGCTAAAGGTAAAAAGAAATGAACAATTCCATATTATCGCCAATTTTGCTTTTCAGATTTCTAATTTTGAATTCGTTTAGGATTTCAGTATCCCAATTTCATATTTGTCGGGAGGGAGTTTCCCGATGAGTATCCGTATGTATAATCCAACCACCCCTGGCCGTCGTGGTATGACCACCCAAGACATGGATGCAATCACGACAAATAAACCCCTCAAGTCCCTAGTTGTCATTAAAAAGAAGAACTCTGGACGCAACAATATGGGTAGGATTACAACCCGTCATCGAGGTGGAGGCGTTCGTAAATTTTATCGAATTATGAACTTCAAGCTAGCAGCAGGTACGGATGCTGTTATTGAGCATATTGAATATGATCCAAACAGAAGTGCTCGCATCGCCAGAATCAAAGATAGTTCCAATACCTACCACTATATTCTTGCCGCGCATGGTATGGTTGTTGGACAACGTATTAAAAGTGGCGATGAAGTACCAATTGAACCAGGTAATCGACTCCCGCTCAAGAGTATTCCACTCGGTAGTCTAATACATGCTATTGAGCTTACGCCTGGTAGCGGCGCGCAAATGGTGCGTTCCGCAGGAGCGAGTGCGCAGCTGGTATCACGGGAGGGCGTATATGCCCAGATTAAGTTGCCTAGTGGTGAGGTAAGACAAGTTCACATTGAATGTACCGCTAGTATCGGAACGGTTGGTAATGAGCAACATCAGAATATCAAAATTGGTAAGGCAGGGCGTATGCGCCACAAAGGTATCAGACCAACAGTACGTGGAATTGTAATGAACGCGGCGGATCACCCACATGGTGGCGGTGATGGTGGTAGGCACGGTATTGGCAAAGACCCACGTACGCCATGGGGTCAAAAGACACTTGGTTATAAGACTAGAAGTCGTAAAGCAAATAATAAGTTTATTGTTAAATCGCGCCATGTGGCGAAGAGGAAATAACCAATGTTACATTTCATTTCACATAAGAGCAGAGAGCAGAGAGCAATGAGCAATGAGGTTCTAGATCACTACTCTCAGGCGACTGGAAGGAGTCTGTAAGATGTCTAGATCACTGAAGAAGGGTCCATTTATTGATCCTAAGCTTGCCAAGAAGGTCGCTGCACTCGGTAACGAAGACCGCACTATAATTAAAACGTGGGCTCGTAGTAGCACGATTAGTCCGGATTTTGTCGGCAAAACTATCGCGGTTCATAATGGCAAGGTTCATATCTCCGTATTCATCACCGAAAACATGGTTGGTCATAAGCTCGGCGAATTCAGTCCGACTCGTAAATTCCGCTCACACGGCGGTAAGTTGGCGAAGGGTGGCAAATAAAATGGCCGTAAATGCCAGCGCCAAGGGTGTCCGTATGAGTCCGCGTAAGGTAGCAGTGGTTGCTGATCTTGTCAGGGGCCGCAGTGTTGAGGATGCTATTACTATTTTGAAGCATACGCCTCGTCGCTCAGCGATCGCTGTGCGCAAGGTTATTGAATCGGCTCGGGCAAATGCGGACAACAACCACAACTACAAACCCGATACTTTGCAGATTACTGAAATACGGGTCAGCACCGGCCCAAGTATTAAGCGCTATCGCCCTGCTTCGCACGGTCGTGCCTTACCATTCCTACGCCGTAGTTCGCATATATACGTAGAAGTTGATGGTGAAATCCGAGTAGCCAAAAAACCACTAGCAAAGGAAAGCAAATAAAATGTTCAAAATTTATTTTACAGATTACAGATCACAGATCACAGATACTTTACAGATTTCAGGTAACAGATTTTCAGCTTTCACTGTCTGCGATCTACCAAACGCTACCTGCTACCTGCTAAATAAGTCCAAAGGAGTTGTCTGATGGGACAAAAAGTCAACCCGATTAGTATGCGTCTGCAAGTGAACAAAGACTGGCGGAGCAAATGGTTTGCTAATAAGCGCGATTATTCAAAATTCCTAACACAGGATCTTGAAGTTAGACGGGTTATTCAACGCAAGGTCGGAAGCCGTGGCAGTATCAACAAGGTTGATATTGAACGCTCACCAAATCTAGTTTCTGTAACAATCTCTACAGCGAAGGCCGGAGTAGTGATCGGTCGTGGTGGAGTTGGCGCTCAAGAACTTAAAGCACTTATAGAAAAGATATACGCGACACCCACTCGCTTAAACATCGAAGAAATCAAGAAACCAGAATTATTTGCTAAACTTGTGGCCGAAAATATTGCGCACCAACTAGAAAGACGTATAGCATTTAGACGTGCGGTCAAATCATCTGCCGCTGCAACAATGCGCTCTGGCGCCAAAGGTATTCGTATTGAAATCTCTGGGCGGCTAGGTGGTGCGGAAATGTCCAGACGAGAGAAGACAGTTGAAGGTAGCGTACCCTTACATACCATAAGAGCAGACGTGGACTATCATCAATGTACGGCAACTTATCCGCGCTCAGGCTTGATAGGAATTAAAGTCTGGATATACAAAGGAGAAACCGCATGAAGTTTCGCTACGCTTCACATAGAGCAATGAGCAAAGAGCAAAGAGCAAAGACTTCTTCGTTGCTATTATGGCTGGAGGTTGTATCGTGTTGATGCCGAAACGTCAAAAGCATCGTAAGGTGTTCAAGGGTAAGATACGTGGTGTCGCTACGGTCGGCAATGCTATCGCGTTCGGGCAGTATGCTCTACAAGCGCAAGGCCATGATCGCGTAACTTCACGTCAGATCGAATCGGCCCGCCAGGCGATGACGCGCTATATCAAACGTGGTGGCAAGATATGGATTCGCATATTTCCACATACGCCTGTTACCAGAAAGCCACAGGATGTCAAAATGGGCAGTGGTAAGGGTAACCCAGAGTTTTTCGTAGCGAAGGTCCGACCCGGTACAATTTTATTTGAAATGCAGGGGGTTCCAGAAGAAACAGCACGAGAAGCTATGCGTTTGGCCGCCCATAAACTGGCCGTGAAGACTAAGTTTTTAGTCAAGGAGGAGGCGTAAAATGCTAGTATCACATTGCCTAATCCAATTAACATACAATGATTATGATGTAAGTAGTAGCCTATTATCACGCGAGTCTGTTATGTATAAGGATGGGAGTAAGTTATGAAAATTACCGAAATCCGTAAGATCAAGACTAGTGAATTGGTGGCAGAGAGTACTAAACTCCGTGAGGAAATCGCTGAGACGCGTCGTAGAGTTCACATGGGTGAGATGACTAATGTTAGGCAGCTTAGGACCAAGCGCAAGGATCTGGCTCGTATATTAACTGTACTTTCCGAACAATTAACTAAGGAAACTGTATTATGAAAATGCTTTATTTAAAATCTCACATCCAATATCTCAAATCTGTAATTAACAGAGGGAGTTTCTAATGGCAAAATCATTTACAGGTGTAGTCACCTCTGATAAAGGCGATAAGACAATCGTGGTAACTATTCGTACCCGCAAGACCCACCCGATCTACCGAAAACAGTACTCTACTAGTAAAAAGTTTATGGCGCACGATGAGCAAAATATTGCTAAGGTTGGTGATAAGGTGTTAATCGCTGAAACACGTCCTATTTCAGCTCGGAAAAGATTCATCTTGGATAAGGTAGTAGAGCGAGCTACAATTCGCCACGAAGAGCCCGAAACAGAAATTATGTCGACAGGTACTCAATCACCTTCAGCACCGGTGGGTCGTATTTCAAAGAATAAGCAGGTTGTGAATCCGGATAATGCAAAGTCAGAGGTTAAAAACACCGATAGGTCTTCAGACACCGGCAATGAGGTTACGTCATGATTCAGCAAGAAACTCGTTTGGGTGTGTGCGACAACAGCGGAGCTAAGGAGATACTTTGTATTCGGGTATTGGGTGGTACTAGACGCCGTTATGCTCGAGTTGGTGATGTGATTGTGGCAACCGTCAAAACAGCCAATCCTACTGGAGCCGTCAAGCGTAAATCTGTTGTTCGAGCCGTTATCGTTAGAACTCGTGATGCTATTCAACGCAAGGATGGTTCTTCAATCCGTTTTGACGATAATGCCGCTGTTATCATTGGTGATGATAAACTGCCCAAGGCTACCAGAATCTTTGGACCAGTTCCTCGTGAGTTGAGGGATCAAGGATATGCCAAGATAATCAGCCTGGCACCGGAGGTACTATAGGATGAGCAAAGAGCAAAGAGCGAAGAGCACAGTTTTTAAGATTAGGCTTAAGAAGGCCGATACGGTGATAGTTCTAGCTGGCAAATATAAGGGTAAAACTGGCAAGATTACTACCATCCACCCCAAAGACAACAAGGTAACAGTAGAGGGTATAAATATAGTCAAGAAGCATCAGAAGCCTAATACTGCCTATCCTCAAGGCGGAATTATTGAACTTACTAAGCCAATTTGGGTGAGTAAAGTTGCTGCTTATGAACCCACTACCAAGAAAGCCTCACGTATTGGATATAAGCTTGATAATGATGGTTCCAAAACTCGTATATACAAGAGTACTGGCAAGGAGATGAAATAAATGAATACTGTCAACACAAAATCTGCGGCCTCAAAGCAGCCTAAGCCTCTTGTACATACCGCGCGCCTCAAGGTTTTATATAAGACACAATTTGCTAAGGAATTACAAGAGGAACTAGGGCTGACAAATCCGAACCAGGTACCCTGTATTGAGAAGATTGTTGTTAATATAGGTTTGGGCAAGGCTAAAGATGACAAGAAGATGCTCGAAACAGCCGAGAATACTTTGAAAAAAGTCACTGGACAGCAACCCATAGACACCATAGCGAAGCTGTCTATTGCCGCATTCAAATTACGAGAAGGCAACAAAATTGGGCTCAAGGTAACGTTGAGAGGTGATAGAATGTATGAATTTGCTGATCGTCTGATCAATCTTGTACTGCCTCGTCTTCGTGATTTCCATGGTGTTAAACAAAATGCTTTTGATAAATCTGGCAACTATAGTATTGGTATTACGGATCAGTCGGTATTTCCAGAACTAACATTTGAGGAAACAACTACCGTACACGGGCTACAAGCCGTGTTCGTGGTGCGATGTCTTGAACCGGCACACGCTAGGGCATTGTTGGCCAAATTTGGTATGCCCTTCGAGAAGCCTCACGGTAAACTCGCCGAAAAGGAGAAAAAATAAATGATCATGGATTGTGTATTAACACTCAACGAATGCGCGTATTATCAATCGCTTCAGACATCGGAATATTCTTTTATTCAGTATTTATGGCGAATTGAACGTTGCTCAATGAATATCGCAAACCAGAAAGGAACCATATAATGGCTAAGAAATCAATCGTAGTTAGGGATGAAAAGCGTAAGCGAATGATTGCTAAGTATGCCGCCAAACGTATTGAATTAAAAGGCTTGGGTGATCGCGAAGGCTTGCACAATCTTCCCCGTAATTCATCTCCGACCCGTTACAAGAACCGCTGTAGTGAAACCGGACGACCGCGCGCTTATATGAGACAGTTTGGATTGTCGCGTCTGAGTTTTCGTGAACATGCCAGTAAGGGCGAGATACCTGGCGTAACAAAGGCTAGTTGGTAACCTATATGTTATATTTAACCTTACTCAAACAAATCGTGAGCCATGAATCGAGGACATACTTCGCATTCGTTGTTAATCAATCACAGATCAATACAACTACTGAAAGGAGCGTATCATGTCTGTAGTCTCCACAGACCCCATTGCTGACATGTTGTCACGTATTCGTAACGGATTGGCCGTTAATAAATTATCTATAATTTTGCCACATTCAAACACTAAGGAGGCGGTTGCTCGTCTTTTGCAGAAATCTGGCTATATTGACGAAACGAAAATAGTTGATGCGACAATTGGAAAATCTATTTTGCTCACACTTCACTCTCCTGACACGAATGCTCGCATTAGCGAGATAACACGATTAAGCAAACCGGGCCGTCGTTTATATACGTCGGTAGACAAGATTCCTATCGTAAAACAAGGTCGTGGTATTGTGATTATAAGCACCAGCAAGGGTATGATGACAGGTTCGGAAGCCAAAAAACAACGCCTTGGTGGTGAGTTAATTTGTAAGGTGTATTAGGATGAATAAATTGCTAATACAATTTAGGAGTGCGGAGATAGTAGTGCGGAGTGAGAGGGCAATAACAGCTTCCCTAACTTCTAACTACCAACTGCTCGCTCCACTATCGAAGGGAGCTTTTTAGTGAGTAGAATAGGCAAACAACCGATCGATGTCCCGAGTGGAGTGACGGTCACTATCGATCCTGATTACATTACAGTCACCGGCGCCAAGGGCATACTCAAACAGTTCACCATGCCCGGGATAAACGTACAGCAAGAAGGCAATCAGCTTAGTGTTACAAGACTCGATGATGAAGCGGAGAACCGTTCTCGCCATGGTCTCATGCGAACTTTAATTAGTAATATGGTAATTGGTGTTTCAAACGGTTTTACCAAGCAACTTGAAATTAATGGCGTGGGTTACCGAGTGACTTTAGCTGGCCAGAATCTCAAAATGAATTTGGGATTTTCGCATGAAGTCACATATACTCTTCCAGATGGCGTTAGCGCATCTGTTGAGCAAAATATTATTACTCTCAGTGGCATCAGCAAACAACAAGTTGGTCAGGCGGCTGCTGAAATTCGTGCTCTCAAGAAGCCCGAACCTTATAAAGGTAAAGGTATCAAATATGTGGGTGAACGTATTCTTCGCAAAAGTGGTAAGTCAGGTAAGGATAAATAACATGAGAATCGGATTTAGCATAGAATGTAAAATATCCAAGGTAGAATTGTCTACCGTATTAACACGGTTGAATTATCGATTCTCCCACGAGGAGGAACTGTGATGAATCGTTTGCAAAAAAAAGTACAAAATTTGGCACGACGAAAAAATCGCATAAGGTCTAAGGTTTTGGGTACTAGTGAACGCCCGAGGCTTACTATCTTCGTGAGCAATTCGCATGTTTCAGCTCAGATTATCGATGACTCAAATAGCACAACACTTGCCTATGCGACTTCGGTTGGTAATAAGAAATCTACCGGTACAATGACGCAAAAGGCCATACTAGTAGGTTCGGAAATAGCCGAAAAGGCAAAATCCGTCAAGATAAAATCGGTTGTGTTTGACCGCAATGGTCGGCTTTATCACGGTAGAGTTAAGGCATTGGCGGATGCGGCCAGGGCCGGGGGGCTTGAATTTTGACAACTATTTATAATATTTCGCATGTACAATGCCTTGCATTCGGTAAACCATTAGTGTGTTTGGTAGGTTCATACGACATTGTTAATGGCATAATGCGTCTCGCAACAAGCGAAGGGAGTTTTTGATGAGTGAATTCGGACAAGATAAGCGGGGCGGCAATCGTCAGGGACGTGGTGGCAGAGATATGCCCGCGGAAGAAAAACAATACGATGAACGGGTCATACACATTGATCGTGTCGCACGCGTCGTAAAAGGCGGTCGACGATTCAGATTTCGAGCTCTTGTAGTAGTCGGTGATCGCAAGGGCAAGGTTGGGATCGGCATCGCTAAGGGTGCTGACGTTACCAGTGCTGTTACCAAGGCCGTTGATGTAGCCAAGAAACATTTCGTAAATATACATATAGTTAATGGAACAATTCCCCATGATTCAGAGGTAAAGGTTGGTGGTTCGCGCATTCTTATCAAGCCAGCTGTGCCAGGTACGGGGCTGATCGCTGGCGGTGTGGTTCGTACGGTTGTAGAAGTAGCCGGGATTATCAATATACTTTCCAAATCGTTAGGTTCAGCGAATAAGATTAATACAGCGTATGCAACGCTTGCTGCAATGCAGGCAATTGAGCATCCTGATAATTGGTTGACGAATGTTAAGCCTAAGGGCAAGCAAGCCAAAGGCAACAGCAAAGATACGGCCAAGCCACTTAGCAGTGTGCAATCAGCAGAGCTGGAGGTCAAGCTATGAAATTTCATGAACTCAAAGTAACTGCGAATCGTTCTAGCCGACGGGTTGGTCGTGGTATTGCCGCGGGTCAGGGCAAAACCGCCGGTAGGGGTACGAAAGGTCAAAAGTCACGAGCTGGCAGCGGTAGACGTCCTGGTTTTGAGGGTGGACAAAACCCTTTGATGCAACGCATTCCAAAGCTCAGGGGTTTTCGATCTATTCGACCAAAGGTTGAAACAGTCTATACTGGTCAATTGGACGTTCTTGGAGCGAATATAGATAACTTTACTCTGGCTGATGCTGGGCTAGTACCAAATGCTTACGTTAACGTTAAGCTCGTTGTTAAGGGCTCTGTAACTAAAAAGTTGAATGTTAATCTCCAGGCTGGCAGTGCCTCGGCAATAGCAGCAATTCAGAAGGCTGGCGGTAGTTTTACTAAAACACCACAAGTAAAAAGACAGAAATTAATTGAATCCAAGTAGCATGTACCTATCACTTATTGTTGTGCAGTTTGGTAAATGTAGTGAAACTGTTTCAGGTTTTTCTACACCATGTGGTTAAATATATATGCCTTTCGAACTTTTTCACCATCCCAGATCAATCCCGCAGAGCTACAAACTGTTTATCTTCTGTCGGCGTAGCTATAACTACCCCCAGGAATTAAATAGTCTCAACTCCAACCAGAATTAATCTGTAGTTGGCAACAAAGCACGAAAGTCCGTTTAATAGGAGAAATGAGGGAATAAGCAATATGAGCTGGAAAGTAATCTGGACGGCATTAAAAAATGCTGACATGCGTAATCGTATTCTAGCGGTGCTAGGCATGCTATTGATATTTCGTGTTTTAGCACACCTCCCCATCCCCCTGAGTAATCCCGAAACTCTGAAACAGGTCTTAGAAAACTTATTTAATTCTACCAATACTCCGTCTTTGCTGAGTTTTATAAACGTATTATCAGGTGGTGCCCTTGAGAATTTTTCCATCATGTTAGTAGGGTTAGGACCATATATTAACGCGTCTATTATATTGCAACTATTGACTAAAGCGATTCCGCAACTCGAAAATCTCAATAAGGAAGGTGAATATGGGCGCAAAAAAATCAATCAGTACACCCGGATGTTGACCTTCCCCTTGGCGATCATTCAATCGATCGGAGCAATATATTTGGTAAGGCAATCTGCGCAACAAATCGGGGGCATAGGTGATATCACTGCGGGCGCGTCATTGATGCAATGGGTTCTGATGGTTGCCGCATTAACCGGTGGTGCGATGATATTGATGTGGCTTGGTGAGCTGATTACGGAACAGAGTGTCGGAAACGGCATCTCGCTACTAATTACCGTAGGTATTATCAGTAGCCTACCTAAAACGATATCTTCAATAGTTAGTTCAATTATTGATGAAAGTAGTAAATTCGTATTATTTGGGAAAACACTTCCGATTAATAAGGGGGCATTACTATATGGTGGGCTTATACTTCTGATAGTTGTAGTAGTAACCATCATGATTGTTAAGTTGAACGAAGCATCTAGACAAATAACCATAAATTACGCCAAACGGGTGCAGGGTAATCGTGCATATGGTGGCGTTACGAGCATTTTACCTGTCAAACTTATAACGGCCGGAGTAATTCCAATC
This sequence comes from uncultured Candidatus Saccharibacteria bacterium, assembly GCA_964349985.1. Taxonomy (GTDB): domain Bacteria; phylum Patescibacteriota; class Saccharimonadia; order Saccharimonadales; family CAYGIR01; genus CAYGIR01. The sequence goes on along the minus strand of CAYGIR010000002.1, from coordinate 5,645 downwards.
ATATTCGCGGTCGCGTTTCTAAGCGTCCCAAGTTTTGCTGGACAGTTAATGACAACAACTAGTAGTGCCAATCTCCAGTCACTAGGGACAAAACTTGTCACGTGGTTTCAAACCCCCAGCCAGGCAACATTTCAAACCCCTGGATTCACGCCATATATATATCCAGTCGTGTATTTTCTGTTAGTATTCGTATTTACTTATTTCTATACAAGTATAACCTTTAATGCTAAAGAGATTGCCGAGAATCTACAGAAGCAAGGAGGCTTTATCACGGAAGTACGATCAGGACTACAGACAGAGAAGTATCTTGCGAAAATCGTTAATCGTCTAACGCTTTTTGGAGCATTGAGTCTTGGAGGCCTGGCGTTGTTGCCCATAGTTGGGCAGTTGTTTCTTAAGACTAGTATAGCCATCGGTGGCACCAGTATATTGATCTTAGTTTCAGTAGCACTGGAAACGCTACGATCCATCGAATCACGAGCTCTTATGGTCAACTACGATCAATACGAACAACCAGACTTCTTTTATGATAATTCGATGCCTACAAAGAGAGCTAACAGAGGTAGAATTGCTAAATTTATACCTAACAAACTACGAAGGAAACGTAGCTGAAAAAGTTCCTTTACATCCTATTGACGGGTGTGATATAATTACGTCTTGTTATACACTTATGGCACATAAAGAAGTTATCGAACTCGAAGGAACCGTCGTTGAGGCTTTGCCAGGAACGCAGTTTAGAGTAGAACTAGAAAATGGTCATAAGATTATAGCTCATGTTGCCGGCAAAATGAGAAAACATTATATTCGACTTGTGCCCGGCGACAGCGTGACGGTTGAGTTGACCCCTTATGATCTAACTAAGGGCAGAATCACCTATCGCAAAAGTTAGTACATTTACAGAACGGCACAGTGTAAGACAAGCTCAAGATCCCAAGGTTACGTAATATAAAATACGTTTACCATGGAAATTAAATTGCTGTTTACACTGAACCATTCCGTAAATGTGATGACTACATTTATAATAAATTAAGCAGTGTGTCATTCACTCGCAGTTATAGGAGAATGATCCGCATGAAAGTGCGTGCTAGCGTCAAAAAAATCAGCCCAGATGATATTATAGTCCGCCGTAAAGGTAGGGTATATGTTATTAATAAACTAAAGCCAAAGCATAAGCAGAGGCAAGGCTAAATGAGTAAAATGCTAAAGCATTTTAGAGCAACGAGTATGGAGCAACGAGCATGGAGTTTTGTAATTTCATTGCTCTGGGCTCCTTGCTCAATACTCACGAAACCGGAGGTTTCTCGTGGCTAGAATATCTGGAGTGACTATTCCTGATAGCAAGCAGATTGCGATTGCTCTGACCTATATTTATGGGATTGGACCTAAGGCCAGTGTCGATATATTGACGGCGGCTAAAGTAGACGTTGTTACGCGTGTCAAGAATTTAACGGATGCTGAGATTTCGCGTATTCAGGATCATATCAACGATCAATATATGGTTGAGGGTGAGTTGCAACGAGTCGTGGCGACTAATGTGAAACGACTTAAAGATATTAATACCTACAGGGGCATTAGACATAAGATTGGTCTACCCTCTCGTGGACAACGCACTAGGACCAATGCCCGCACTCGTAGAGGCCGCAAAGTCGCTATTGGTGGATCTCAACCTAAATCAGCATCAAAGACATAATATATGACAACTACTAATACCAAATCACCTATATCAAATCAAGAACACAGCACGGAAGTCGAGATTCCTACTGACGTCGTGTCAGCAAACACAACTGACACAACCCAAAGCAGCACTCCAGCGCCGAAACCGGCAAAAAAGAAGAAGGTTAAGCGTTCAATCCCCGCAGGTCAAATGCATGTCCAGGCAACGTTTAATAACACTATTATTACGTTTACTGATTATTCAGGCGGAGTTCTGGCCGCTTCCAGTGCAGGCGCATGTGGGTTCAGAGGCTCCAAAAAGGGCACAGCCTACGCCGCACAAATTGCTGCCGAAAAAGCAGGACAGATCGTCAAGCAGTTACACGGGTTAAGTAGGGTTGATGTATATGTTAAAGGAATTGGCCAAGGACGAGAAGCGGCTATCAGAAGTTTGCAAAATATGGATATCCATGTTGCTAGCATCTGCGATGTTACCAGTATCGCGCATGGTGGCGTACGTCCACGAAAGGCTAGGAGAGTATAGTATGAACATAATTATTTCTAGTACAACTAAAGATGGTGATTTACTGTTGAATAGGGATGGAGGCTACCGTGGCTAGAGACCTAGGTTCTATTGTTAAGATGAGTCGTCGCGAAGGTTACGCTCTTCATCCAAAAGCTCACAAGGCGTTGGTTAAGCGCGCGACGGCCATGCCTGGTCAGAAAAACACTGGTCGGGGCAATCGTAACAAGGCTAGCCAATACTCCTTACAATTAAGAGAAAAACAAAAAGTCAAGAGGCTCTATGGGCTGTTAGAAAAGCAGTTTAGTAATCTCATGAAGGAAGCAACCCGTCGTCAAGGTCAGACAGGCGATATGTTATTACAATTACTTGAACAGCGTGCCGACAACACTGTTTATCGTGCCGGGCTCGCGCCTAGCCGTCGAGCCGCTCGACAGCTCGTTACGCACGGGCACTTCATGCTCAATGGACGACGATTCGATATACCATCAATTCGCCTTCAAGCGGGTGACAATTTGACCGTCCGTGATCACAGTAAAAATTCACAGTACTTCAAACGACTCGATGAAGTAAGCCCCGCACCATCCAGCCTACCAGTCTGGCTTACAGCCGATCGAAAGAAGCTGGTTATCAATATAACCGGTTTGCCGGCTCGTGAAGAAGCAGAACCAGATATCAATGAGCAATTAATTGTCGAGTATTACTCGCGCTAAGCCAAGGAGGCAGAAACTATATGTCAAAAACAATTTATACACCAGGAGTTGTGAGCGTCGACGACCAGAGCGATACGAGTTCCACGTTTACGATTGAACCGTTACATACGGGTTATGGAATGACACTCGGCAATTCACTAAGACGGGTTTTGCTGTCATCTATCTCTGGAGCTGCAATAACTTCCTTTAAGATCGAAGGCGTTACTCATGAATTTACCACAGTTAAAGGCGTCAAAGAAGATGCCGTAGATATTATGATGAATCTTAAATCCGTTCGCTTCCGAGTATTTGGAGATGATGTCCAAAATCTACGTATTGTTCGTCAGGGTAGGGGTGTTGTAACGGCTGCAGATATTCAGACTAACGCTGACATTGAAGTAGTTAACCCAGACCAGATCATTGCTACGATTGATGATGAAAAGGCTAAGTTTGTCATGGATATTGTTGTCGAGACAGGTCGTGGTTATCGTAGCATAGAGGCCAGCTCATCCAATAAGGCCAGTGATCATGTCGCGCTCGATGCTATTTTTACGCCTGTTTTGCGCGTTCGATACAAGGTAGAGAGTACGCGTGTGGGACAAATTACTGATCTGGACAAACTGTTGATAAGCGTTGTAACTGATGGCTCAATTACTCCCCGTGACGCGTTTGAGGAAGCGGCTGCTATCTTGGTCAACCAGTATTCTGCACTTGCCGGACAGACTCGCGTAGAAGTCTCAGCACCTCTTGGTATGAAGGACGGTGGTATTGATGCGATTGAGGCTGAAGAACCAACTGAACTCATGACGCCTATTGAAGATCTTAATCTATCTGCTCGTACAACCAACGCATTAATAAACAACGATATCCATAGATTGAATGACCTGTTTGTATTGAGTGATCTCGAATTGCGCGAATTAAAGGGATTTGGAAGCAAAGCATTGGATGAAGTCAAGGATAAACTAGCGGAACTGGAACCCTAATGATTAAATTGTTAGAACAATTTAGGAGTGTGAAGATAGAAGTGCGCAGAGAGTGGGCAATAGTAGCTTCTCTAACTTCTAGCTTCCAAGTTCTCACCCCGCGCCCAAAGGGAGCCTCTTATGCATAGACATGGGTATAAAGGTCGAAAGTTTCACAGAGAACGAGATCAGCGAGAAGCACTTGTGCAGAGCCTTGCCGAATCGTTGATTAAGCATGAATCAATCGAAACAACCTTGCCTAAAGCAAAAGAAATTGTCCCTTACGTAGAGAAACTCATTACTAAGGCCAAAAAAGGTGATTTACATAATCGTCGACAAATCATCAGCGAGTTACAAACAGTTGCGACTGCGCATAAGCTTGTTGACGAAATTGCTCCCTTGCTTGGCGGACGATCCAGTGGTCATCTGCGGATCGAACGAACCAAATTACGTCGTGGTGACAATGCGCAGATGGCAAGAGTAAGCTTTGTTGATGATCTTAAACAGGCACCGGTTAGTCAGGTTGAAAAAACCCAACAAAAGCCTGCAGGCCCGATCACCAAGCCCCCTAAAAAAACACCGATTAAAAAACCAGTAGTTAAAAAGGATTCTCAGGGATGAAAACTTATAGCGCAAAGCCAAGCGAAGTTCTTAGAAAGTGGTATGTGATTGACGCTTCGGAAGTTCCCTTGGGCAGAATGGCTACCGTTACAGCTGAGTTACTTATGGGCAAACGAAAACCGCAATTTACCAAACATATTGATTGTGGCGATTTTGTAGTGATAATAAATGCCGCCCATTTGGTTGTTACTGGTAATAAACTTGAGGCTAAGAAATACTATCGGTACAGTGGTTATCCTAGTGGTTTGACTACGACTACTTTGAGCGCGCAACTGATCAAAGACCCAATCTTGCCTATCACTAAAGCGGTACGAGGTATGTTGCCAGTTAATAAACTACGAGCGGAACGACTCAAACGACTAAAGGTCTATCCGGGAGCAGATCATGACCATGCGCCCCAGAAACCAGAGATTATGTCTCTCAAAAGCACAAAGATATCAGATACCAAAGCGAGTTCTTCGTCCTCTAATCATAAAGGAGATCAAGCATGAGCGACCAACACTATCATTACGCGCTAGGACGGCGTAAAAGCTCAACCGCACGTGTACGTGTATTTAATGGAAAAGGTACAATTACTATTAACGGGAAGCCCGCTCTCGAGTATCTCGATGGTAGCAAATCCTTGTATCATGAGCTCGAGAAGCCTTTTATCGTTTTGGAAATAATGAACAAATACGATGTTAGTGTTGTTGTATCTGGTGGAGGCCACAGTAGCCAGGTAGATGCAATCCGACTTGGTATAGCAAAAGCACTGGCGGTTATGAACGAAGACCTTCGTAGTACTCTCAAGCGCGCCGATCTACTAGGACGGGACCCCCGCGAAAAAGAGCGCAAGAAATTCGGTCTCAAGGGTGCTCGCAAACAACGTCAATTCACCAAACGCTAGACAAATCTTGTTAGTAATGGTAATATAATGTCTATGCAAAATACGAAGTATACTTGGTTTACAGACACGCTGTGTGGCGGTTTGTCCGGTATGTTTACGTAACTCAGTAAATATTTCTCAAATACAAACGATCAACCGTCACAAAAGTGAGCGGTTTTTCATTATAAGTGATAAAGGAGACACAATATGCATGAAATTATGACAGCAAAAAATGATTCTGATACAACCCTGAGGATTTTAGATATGGCAGGGATTGAGTTAGGAACGCTAAATTCTAATAATTTTGACCAGAACTCAGACATGAGACG
>CAYGIR010000001.1:0-42604 GCA_964349985.1 uncultured Candidatus Saccharibacteria bacterium | reverse complement strand
TCACCCCAGCTCCGCTGGGTTTAGAACGAGTGTCCGAGAAAGTGGTAGCTTGACACCATCGCCACAACCAATTTCTATCACTCGACTATTTTTACCACTTCCGGCAAGCCCAAGCCCTCGCTCAATATCGGCAATTCTGGCACCAATACCGCCAAAATACGTAGCAAGTGCTTCTGCGGACTTGTCATAGGTACGTATAGTTTTGGTGTTCCAGTCCATGTGCGCGGAGAGATGGACTAGGGTTTTTTGCGGAGCATGAGGCGGAGGTTTGATAAATAATGGCTGGGGTTTACGGCTGGATGGCTTTTTAGATATGCCAGGTGAGAATCTACAAATGAAATGCGGTTGCCGGGCCAAAGTTCTCCATTGGCACGATAGGCTGATTTGGTGACTAACGTGCTGTCGGTTTCCATCGACTGTAAGGCTGTTAAAATATCCGGTTCTTCCATTGTAATCATAATTGCGCCTTTGGCTTTTTAGGTTTTTTGACTTCTTTGCGACCCTTGTCTTTAGACATAATGTCTCCCTTCATCTAAACAATAGTATGCTCCTAAAAGTGTTAATCTCCAAATTCGGAACACGAATTTAATTTTTGGTTGACGGTAGAAAATTATTATGCTAATATAGATTTAATTGTTTTAGATGAATCCGGGTTTGTTAGTAGATTACTCGATTTCATTTCGGCAATCGAAGTAATAACTAATTAAACAAAGGATTCTTTTTTTATGTCCACATATTCATTTCGCGGTAGTCGTCGACCTGGTCCTCAATCTAGAGATCGTAGACAAAGTCGTACGCCACGGTCTACTAATCGCCGGGGGCAATATATTGACCCGACTCGTTTTGTAAAGGTTGCTAAGGGGGTTGAGCAAGAGGAGTATACCCCGACTCATCAGTTTAATGATTTTACAATTGCGCCCATACTCAAGCAGAACTTGAGTGCCAAAGGCTATGTTAAGCCCTCACCAATTCAAGACCAAACTATCCCTCAGGCGTTATTAGGCAAAGATATCATAGGTATTGCAAATACGGGTACTGGCAAAACGGCTGCGTTCGCATTACCGATTCTCACTAAACTCATTCTGGACAAAACTGCCCGTGCTTTGGTGGTCGCACCAACACGTGAATTGGCTGAACAAATCCAAGACGAGTTTAAATCATTGGGCAAAGGTAGCGGATTGCTAGGAGCTTTGCTTATAGGTGGGTCAAATATGGGGATTCAACTACGTGATCTACGTGAAAATCCACGTGTTGTTATCGGGACTCCGGGACGTATAAAGGATCACATTGAGCGCGGTAGTTTACGACTCAATGGATTCAATACCGTTGTTCTTGATGAAGTTGATCGTATGCTCGATATGGGCTTCATCAACGATGTGCGGTATATTTTGAGCCAGCTTAATACCAATAGGCAATCGTTCTTTTTCTCCGCGACCCTAGAGGCAAAAGTTAATGGCTTGATCCAAACCTTTGCGCATGAGCCAATTACTATTTCTGTTAAAACAGGTGATACAACCGAGAGCGTTCACCAGGATGTTGTCAAATACGCCACTCCTCACGATAAGCTTGATAAGCTCCACGACCTTTTACTACAAGCTGATGTAGAGAAAATCATTGTCTTTGATGACACTCAACGTAAAGTCGAACGATTGAGCCATGAACTGGTTGAGCGTGGTTTTTCGGCTGATGCTATACATGGTGGTAAATCACAAAGCCAGCGGCAGCGGGCACTCCAGAGATTCAAGACCAATCAGGTGAATATTTTGGTAGCTACTGATGTTGCTGCCCGTGGTATTGATGTGGTGGATATTACGCATGTTGTTAATTTTTCGTTGCCACAATCGTATGAAGATTATGTACACCGTATTGGTCGAACTGGTAGAGCCGGTCGTATTGGCTATGCTTTGACATTTGTTGCACACTAGACCTCTCCTATTGACCAAGATGGCTTACTCGCCTAGGCTATGAGTATGCTACAAACAACAAGAGATTTTGCTAATAGATTTTGGCCCGGCAGGGTTAGTTTGAGTGCTCAAGATGTCGCACCTGCTAGGGAGTATATCGCCAAATATTGGGATAAATTAAAGCGATTTCACCCCAAAGATGACGAGAGTTTGTTGGGGCTACCTAAACCCTATTTGGTGCCCGCCTATGAGGAGGGGCATGAGTTTGATTTCAATGAGCTGTATTATTGGGATAGTTATTTCATTGCGCAAGGTTTGCTCGATGAACAGCACAAAGATTTAGTGCTTGGTATTTTAGAAAATCTGACCGCTCTGTACAGACGCTTGAATGTCATACCGAACGCGTCACGCACCTATTTAACGGGACGTTCTCAGCCACCCTTTCTGACGAGCTTTATCTGGGATTTGTACAATACTTATGATTTGAATGACAAGTGGCTTAGGAATAATATGGCTGTTGCTGAAGCAGAATACCACACGGTTTGGATGGGTACGACTAAGCCAAATGCCCGCCAAGTTTATAGGGGTTTATCACGATATTACGATATTAATTTATTGAATGATCTGGCCGAGACAGAGAGCGGATGGGATATGACACCACGATTTGGCCGCAAGGCCTTGAGTTTTGTACCAATTGACTTGAATGCGTTGCTATATAAGTATGAGGTTGATTTAGCTAAGTTCTACAGACATATTAATGATCTGAGAGGAGCCGCCAAATGGGAAGTTGCCGCGGAACATCGTAAAACAACTGTCAATGAATTGATGTGGAACAATTTGCGTGGTCAGTATTATGATTATAATTATTCCAAAGAAAAACGCGGAACGGTAAGTTCACTAGCTGGATTTTACCCCTTATGGGCGGGAATGGTCGATAAGCGACAAGCCACACAAATGATCAAGGCGTTGCGTAGGTTTGAGAATCGTGGTGGGCTTGCAGCAACGGACGTACAGCCGTTGAGCCAGTTTATGCCGGGCATGACTCCGACTCAGTGGGCACATCCTAATGGTTGGGCACCACTGCATTTTTTGATTATCAAAGGTCTGCTTAATTATGGCTATCGAGAAGACGCGGAGCGTATCGCTATGAAATGGCTCAAGACAAACCTAGATTGGTACAATAATCACGGTGTGTTTTTGGAAAAATATAATGTTGTTTCTCCAGACAAGCCCCCCAACAAGGGCTTATATCCTTCACAAACCGGTTTTGGTTGGACGAATGCCGTTTTTGAATACTTTTGCCAAGAATTTATAGATTCAAAACGGTAGATAATATGACCACAGAAGCAACTGCCTTACCCTGCTCGGATAAAATAACTTATGATTCAAAAGTTCAGGCAGAAGGGGCGGCCGTTACTGTAGACTGGCAGCGAGGCACTAAACTCAGGGTGTATAAATGCAGGCATTGCAGTATGTGGCATCTCGCGAGTGCGTGAACTGGTTTTATCTATGCACGAGTTTCGTTCTATGATAAGTTGACAGATTGGTGGTACTCATTTACTATCGATGTGTGATCAAGGGTAGTGAATTTACCGTAATGATGATGTCCATGCTTTGCCCTGGGCCAGTTTTATTCTAATAATAGTACATCTCAAATCTACCGGCCCAGGGGCCGGTTTTTGTTTTTTTGTACATATAATTTAAGGAGTGAATGAACAATTATGACACATGAAACAATAGACTTAGGGACTAAAGCCTCTGCGCTGCTGGAAGGTTCACAGGGCGTAATTATTACGGATTGCGGTGATCAGAACGCTCGTACGCGTCAGCAACTCAGATTTGGAAGTTTATTTGGCGTTAGGCCTGAATTTATTGGTCTGGGTCCGGATAATCCTGATCTTGAGGCGGCGGGACAACTCGTAGATGTGCTTGACGCTGTCAGCACGCCCGTAGCGTATCCGAGTACGCCAATAGCCGTGTTGGTAAATGTAGCACCCCGAGGCGATGATATTCGGAGTAAATGGGAAAACGGCACCCCATTTTGTTATTTTCATTATGATATCGCTACCGTGCTGGCTCCGTACGAAGGGCGAGCCTTGTCATTAGCGCATAAGCTTGGGATGGTAAGTATTGTAAACTTGCTGGATGTTCCACAGGTAACTCGTCACTTGACCGCTGAGGATATATTGTCAGCACGGGAAGCCGAAAATATTAATAATACGCAATTTAGGAGTTTGGAGTTTCTGCCACTTGTGGCCCGCGAGCTACTTGGTGGCAGGTTCATTCCTGCCGAGCAAATTGAATTGGTGGGACCGCAGAATGTGGGTGCGCAAGTTTGGTTTGTCGACAGTTTTGGTAATGTTAAGACAACTTTGCTGTCTGGTGATGTTGATTTCGAGGCAGGTAAAAAGGTAATAATAAACAATCAAGAAGTGACTTGTTATGAACGCCTGACAGATGTACCGACGAGTGAATTCGGGCTGACCATCGGTAGCTCAGGCTATGGTGATAAACGGTTTCTGGAGGTAGTTAAGCAGAAGGGTCGAGCGGCTGACGAGTTTGGATTGAGCATAGGCGACGAGGTGTTGATATCAGCATCATTTGGTCTTGAATCTGTAAACGGGTAAACTAAGACAATGGGGAACTACTTTGTAACGACGTCGATACCGTACGTAAATGGTGAGCCACATCTGGGACACGCTTTGGAATTTATAATGGCTGATGTTTTGGCGCGGGCCGCTAGGGCTCAGAATGAATCCGTGCTTTTTAGTATCGGCACCGATGAACATGGTGGCAAAATCGCCGAAAAAGCCGAAGAAGCGGGTATTACGCCAAAAGAATTTGCCGATAAAATGAGTCAAAACTTTCGGGAGCTTGCCAAAGCACTTAATATCAGCAACGATAGGTTTATCCGTACCACCGATTCTGGTCACGAACAGCGTGCGCAGTTGATTTGGAATGCCTTAGCAAAAGATATATACAAGGCTAAATATACCGGTTGGTATTGCACAGGTGATGAGGCGTTTTTTACTGATGCCATCGTAAAAGCCAACAATGGTATTTGTCCAAATCACAATCGAAAATATGAAAAAATCGAAGAAGAAAATTATTTCTTTAGGCTGAGCGCGTATGCTACCAAGATTCAGGAGGCTATAGAGAACGAAGAGTTTAGAATCATACCCAGAACTCGCAGAAACGAGATATTACAGGTGTTCAAGGATGGTCTGGAGGATGTTAGCATTTCACGTCCAAAGGATAAGATTTCTTGGGGTGTTGCCGTACCCGGAGACGCCACGCAGGTCATGTACGTTTGGTTTGAGGCGTTAATGAACTATATAACGGTGCTCGGTTATCCTGAACACGAAGATTTCAAAAAATATTGGCCGGCAGATGTTCAGGTAATTGGTAAAGACATTTTGAGATTTCACGCCGCGATTTGGCCAGGAATGTTGTTGGCTCTGGATTTGCCGCTGGCAAAAACACTTTACGTGCATGGATTTATTAATGCTGAGGGCGGTGTCAAAATGAGCAAAAGTTTGGGCAATTCGGTTTTGCCATCAGTGGTTATAGCTGAATATGGTACAGATGCATTTCGGTATTTCTTGCTTCGACACATTCCATCATACGAAGATGGAGAGTTTGGCTGGGATCGAATGCATGCCGCGTACAACAACGAACTTGGGAATGAACTTGGTAACGCGGTCCAGCGGACGGCTGCCATGATTACACAGTATCAAAATGGAATAATTGGTACGATTCCTGAGCCCGAACATGATCAAGCAGGGTATTTTGATGCTTTGGGAGAATGTCGTTTTGATAGAGCACTTGATGCGGTTTGGGAGCAGGTTCGTGGCCTAAATCAGTATATTGACGAGGAAAAGCCCTGGGTTATTAACAAAACGGGGGATGCCGATCACCTGCGCGAAGTTTTGGCATATCAAGTTGGCTGTTTGCTGGAAATCGCCGACATGCTAGTGCCTTTTATGCCCGAAACTGCCAAAAAGATACACCAAATATTTAAAGAGGGTATTATACGTCCTGCTTCTGGAACACTGTTTCCTAGAAAAGAAAAGTCTGAAAAGCCACAATTATGAACGATGATTTTATTACGGATGCCGAGGCTAGAATAGTTGCTTTTCTGCGATCCGCTCGTCCGGAACTCATGCAGTTCTTTGGGAAAGTGGACTATACATCAAAAGCGGATCGAACGGTTGTTACGCACTTGGACAAACAGCTAGAGCAACAACTTCGTGAACTGTTGCGCACTATTGATCCTGGAATTGGTATTGAGGGCGAAGAATTTGCCCAAGAAGGTAGTCGCAAAACATACTGGCTAGTTGATCCAATAGACGGGACAGAGCAGTTTATCCGTGGCATACCCTCATGCCGGACACAAATATGTTTAATCGATAACGGGCAGGTTATTTGGTCATTAATATATTTTTTTGTCAGGGATGAGTTTTATTTAGCTCGTCGGGGCAAGGGTGCTGTATGCAACGGCGATAAGATCCAAATTTTCTATCGACCGCTTAATCGGTCTTGGATTGACGTAACATCGGCTTTATCCGATTCGGAATTTACAGCAAAAATTATTGCGTTAAGACCACACATTGCTAATTTTGGTGGATTTCACGATTTATCACTGATGTTTACGGGAAAAATAGACGGTTTAATTTCGTTTATGGGAAACGGCAGTTCGTGGGACTATGCGCCACGATCTTTGTTGTACCAAGAGGCAGGTGCAAAGATAGCGAACTTCGGTAGCGATAGTTACGACTACACAAACCCCAGTTTCTTGGTAGCCCACCCCCAAAATTTTGATAAACTGATGTCTATACTATCTAGGAGCTAACAGATATATAAGTATTAGCTCTTAGAAACACCTTTCTCCGACTTATCATGATCAAAATCCTATGCAATAAAGGGTTGCTGTAGACACGAGTTTCGCACTTTTCCATTGCCCCAGGTCACACCTGAACGGCTTCGAACTTTCACTCCTCCCTTAACATAACTTATGGCCCAAGTCTCACTCAGATTGAAAGCTCTCGCTCGTTCATGAGCAAGCTGGCATCAATGGTTAAGCGCGAAACTCGTGTAGAATAGAGAGATGGGAAGTTTGGAATTTGTGGATACGCATTGTCATATTCACGAAGCTACTATGGGGACTGGCGGAGATGAGTTTGTTCGGAATAAGTGGGAAAAAGCAGGGATAACCAGTCCGGATCGACTGATTAAAGATGCTGAGGTGGCAGGAATAACACGGCTTATTTGTGTAGGATGCACGCTTCGCGACAGCGAGATGGCTGTGGATTTGGCGGGAACGCAGCCAAATTGCTGGGCTAGTGTTGGAATTCATCCGCATGAGGCTAAATATCATCTGAGTAAAGCTACTCAAACCACGTTCGCCGAGCTTGTGAGCCGTCCCAGAGTGGTGTCTATTGGCGAATGCGGGTTGGATTATTATTATTTACATTCACCCAAACCTGCTCAAAGGGAAATATTGGAATTTCAGCTGGAACTTGCCCAGAAACACGATTTACCGTTGATTTTTCATGTTCGGGAAGCGTTTCCGGACTTTTGGCGCATTTTGGACAATTTTGGAAGGTTTAGGGGCGTTGTACATAGTTTTTCCTCTGATAGAGCGGAGTTGGAGCAAGTCTTGTCCAGGGGGTTGTACGTAGGCCTAAATGGGATAATGACATTTACGAAAAATACCCAACAATTAGAGGTGGCTAAGGCGGTGCCAATCGACATATTACTATTGGAAACAGACGCGCCGTTCTTGACACCTGTGCCCGAGCGTGGTACAATCTGTCAGCCTAAACATTTGCGTGTTACGGCGGAGTTTTTAGCAGGCTTACGGGACGAAGATTTGGCAGACCTTGCCAAAATAACGACCCAGAATGCCTGCAATTTATTTTCACTGGAGTAGATTATGAATAATCAATATAGCGGAGAACAAGTACCAGCATCCTACAATCCTGCGCAGCAGCGTAAGTTGAGTGTTTTGCCGCACGCGCTGGGGCTAATAGACCGGGCTACGCCAGAGGAGCCTCTAGTAGGCATATATGAGGACGTACCCACTGTACCAACAGACATAAAACCTGATGTATATCCTGAATTGGGGGGGTTGACTGTCGATGAGGGTAATGATGAGTTTTCAAGACGTCGACGTCTTGCTCTTGAGGCACAAAACTTGGCTGTGCCAGCAGAAGAGGCAAAAGAAAGGGTACGTGATGTTCCAAAAGCTGCTTAATAACGTTTTAGGTCAGCGGGCGGATCAGCGCGAGGCTGATCTGTATCGCAATCTTATTCGTCACGAGGCAAAAATCGGCGGTGAGGTCTTTGGGCCAATACCTGCTGGGCACAGACGAGAATTTTTCTGTTTGGATGAACACACATGGGTATGGCACGAGGAGTGGAGGGATACCAACAATCAACATCAAGTCCGAACCACGCGCTACGACGTGCGACCGGATGGTGTTCTGAAAGCTCAAAACGGGCATTATCAAAAATTATCGAACGATGAGGCTAGGCGTTTGCGTCAGGCTGCCCACATTTACGTTGAGCGTGTCAATCGTGAAATGTACGCCAACATTGCCTAATTATTATAATAACCCTTAATCTATACAGATGACTTACTTGGATTATGCGGCGGCTACACCGATGGATAGATTGGTGGTTGAAGCTATGCAACCGTATTTGACTCAAAAGTTTTATAATCCGTCGGCAACTTATCTGGCTGCTAAATCCGTACGCGAAGATTTGAATGTGGCTCGGAGGACGGTTGCCAGTTTACTTGGAGCTAGACCGATAGAAGTGATCTTCACGGCTGGAGGGACAGAGGCGAACAACCAGGCTTTGATTGGGATTTTGCAAGCTTTTCCTGACAGTCATGTTGTGACTACAGCCTTGGAGCATGATTCTATCCGTGCCCCCTTGGAGTTTATGGCTGAACGGGGTTGGTCACAAACAGAGGTAGTGCCTAAGCCAGACGGCCTAGTTGAGCCCAGTAAGGTTGTGGCGGCGATCACTGACAAAACTGTACTGGTAAGCGTCATGTACGCCAATAACGAAATAGGTACAGTTCAGCCTATCAAAAGAATCGCAACGGCATTGCAGATAATTCGTAAGGATCGCTTGCAAAAAGGCAATAACCTACCATTGTATTTTCATATTGATGCCTGCCAGGCTCCTAATTATCTTGATCTTCATGTACATCGGTTGGGTGTGGATTTGATGACACTCAACGGTGGTAAGATTTATGGTCCGAAACAGAGTGGGGTTTTGTTTGTGGCGTCACATGTCAAACTTATGCCGTTGGTACATGGTGGCGGGCAGGAATTTAACAGGCGTAGTGGTACGGAAAACGTTGCTGGCATAATTGGTTTTACTAAAGCTCTGGAGATTGCTGTGTTCAAGCAAAAATCCGAATCAATCAGATTGAGCAAATTGCAAAATGAGTTTATGAAATTATTGGTGTCACGAATATCATCGGTATCAATCAACGGGTCCGTGAAACATCGACTTCCCAACAATATTCATATCACAATTCCTGATTGTGACAACGAGCGCTTGGTTTTTGGGCTTGATGAAGCCGGCATATTATGTTCGGCTGGTTCGGCCTGTAGTGCCAGCAAGGACGAACCCTCTCATGTACTAAAGGCAATAGGGTTATCGGATGTACGGGCGCAGTCTTCTCTTCGCTTTAGTATGGGTAGACAGACGACATCACAAGATTTGAGTGATACAGTGAGAGTGCTTGCGAAGCTGGTTAATTAAGTCTATAATTTTATTATAACTAAAATACCAAAGTCCTATGATCAAGACAAAAATAAAGAACTATCTTACTTGGCAACGCATACTCGCATTGATTGGACTACAGTTGTTGATTGCTGCCAGTGTTTATTCGCCGATTAGCGCGCAATCTGTTACAACAGGTTATTATGCGGATCAAGCCCTGCAACGTGGCATGATTGTGCGATTGAAAAAGAACGATGTCACAAAAGTTGAGCCGGTAGATAGTGACGCTTCTGAACACATGCATGGAGTCGTGGTAAATTCCAACGATTCCCCGATATCCTTGGCAAGCGATGGGCAGAAAGTTTTCGTCGCGAATAATGGCCGTAGTGAAGTTTTGGTGAGCACTCAAGCGGGTAAGATTGTAATTGGTGATTATATTGTAGTATCAGCTTTAGCGGGTATTGGCATGAAAGCTGGGACGATTCAACCATTCGTAATCGGTAGAGCGGTTGCCGAATTTGATGGCAGCAAAGGGGTTATCAGTAC
The DNA here is from genome assembly GCA_964349985.1 of uncultured Candidatus Saccharibacteria bacterium. Lineage (GTDB taxonomy): Bacteria > Patescibacteriota > Saccharimonadia > Saccharimonadales > CAYGIR01 > CAYGIR01. The sequence continues at coordinate 32,411 of CAYGIR010000001.1, read as the reverse complement.
TATGGATGTCAAGGATAGCACCGGAGCATCACACCGGGTGGATATCGGGCGTATTGAAGTTGATGTAGGAATTGCCAAAAACCCTCTACTCAAAGCAGTAGAACCAAACCTACCTGGTGCTTTACGAAAAGTTGCCGAAACAATAGCTGGTAAGCCGGTTAATGCCGCTAGGGTATACGTGAGCGTTCTTGTTTTCGGGATTACCGCAGTTGTGGCGGGTAGTTTATTGTTTAGTGGGGTGCGTAGTGGGATTATCTCTATAGGTCGTAACCCTTTAAGTCGAAAATCCATTATCCGCGGTATGCTACAAGTAGTTTTGACTGGTATAATTATTTTCATTACGGGAGTTTTTGGAGTATATTTAATCTTAAGGTTATAAGACAAGTAACGGGGTGGGCATAGATGACTGACATATACGGACTTATACTAACACTCGGTATAATCGGGGCCGCTACAGCCGCTTTTGTGTATTTAGCTACCCAATTAAAGGCAAGCCACAAGTCCACTGGCTCCAGTGAATCACTGACTGAACTAGCAGAAAGAGACACGGAACACTTATTTAATGAGGAGTTCCGGGAGGAGCTACGTAATCGGGGGCGGTTGCACTTTGAAAAAATAATTGGTGAAAACGCGATGTTTCTTCAGCAAGATCTAAGATTGACCACTTCTCAGCTAAACGAATACATGAAGTCGGAAATTACTCAAAAATTACAAGAAGAGTTTGCTAAATACGAAGAATCCATATCTGATGCCAAGGAATTAGCACTAGAATCAATTACCAAAACGCAAGCGGCTATTGAGCAACAACGACAAATGATGAGTCAACAGATGGCCCAAGAGATTGCCAATGAAAAATCACGTTTACTAAAGCACTTTGAAGAAAACATGGCGGATATCGTCAATCATTACGTTTTGGCAGCTATTGGCAATCAAATTGACCTGAATGATCAGTTGGAATACATTTTGAGTGAGCTGAATGAGAACAAAAAGGACATTATAGAGGATATCACCAATGGGAGTTGAACCGATACCTCAATCTGCTAACTCGAATGAATTCATATCAAAATCTGTCACGACAGGATTGCAACTACCATTGGGGGTTGTTACGCATAGTGATGTCGGACGATTGGTTCAAGAAGCTGAGGCAGTGGATAACTTTCTAGGTCAAGCGGCTATTCGGCAGACAGGAAACCCTATCCAACTTCCTAAATCAAGCCGTTTGTTTGATGAAGTCGTTGCGATCAACAAGCTCAATATGTTACAGCAAGCCGACCGGCAATTGCTCATGCGTTTTTTGGTAGCTGTTCGTTCGACTGCTCCAACCTTGCACATTAGTTTTAGTACGGATCCTTCGCCGATGTTTCAGCAACGTTTGATTACATGGATTCGTCAGCAGATTCACCCACTCGTATTATTGCAGATAGGTCTGCATCCTAACATTGGTGCGGGTTGTGTAGTTCGTACTACAAATAAATATCATGATTTTAGTTTGCGTACCAGATTCAGCGCACAAAAGGAGTTACTTATTTCTAAACTGCACCTCATTGAACCGGCCAAACCGGTAGCTACAGTAACTGTGACTGAAGGATCTGTCGCATGAATTCCGGTAATCAACATTTTGATAAGCTTGTCGCCGGAGGGAATCCAGTTGGTGAAGTTATCGCGGTAGACAAGTTTTTGGTGCGTGTTCGTGGTTTGCAGCCTTGTAATATTCATGCTCTTGTTATGTTCGAAGATGGTAGTAAGGGTTTTGTAAATCAAATTCAGACAGATTATGTCGTTGTGTTGCATTTAGGTGCGATTACGTTACGACCTGGCATGGTTGGAGTTGTACAACATCAAGAATTGGTTTGCAAGGTGGGGAAGGATTTTGTTGGTCGAGTGATAACTGTTATGGGCGAACCAATGGATGGTAAGGGTCCAATCGCGGCCGACGCGGTCTGGCCGGTCTTTAATACGGCGCCACCATTGTATGCTCGTAAATTGCTTGATACGCAACTCGAAAGTGGTGTAACGGTTATCGATGCTCTTTTTCCGGTCTTACGCGGACAACGTATGGCACTATTGGGAGATGGCAAATCTGGCAAAAGTACGCTCGTAACCCAACTTACTATCAATCAAAAAAATACCGATCAAGTAGTGGTGTATGTACTGATTGCCAAACGTCGAAGCGATGTGGACACTTTGCTGACCCGCCTCAAAGAAAACGGTGGGCTGGAAAAGGCTATCGTTATAGTGAGCACTATGTTTGAGTCCTTGATCATGAGCTATATAGCACCGTATGTGGGAGTGGCTATGGCAGAGTATCTTTGGCAACAACTGGCCCAAGATACAATCATTATTTATGATGATCTCACTAGTCACGCACATGCTTATAGAGAGGTGGCCTTGATGAGTGGCATCAGTCCGGGGCGTGATTCATATCCTGGCGATATGTTCTTTGCGCACTCCAGCCTGCTTGAACGAGCCGGGCGTTTGGACTCTAATGGTGCGCATTTGACCAGTTTGCCTCTAGTGAATGCCGCCGGTGGTGATATAACCGCATATTTACCTACTAACATTATGTCGATTACAGATGGGCAATGGATTTTAGACATGGATATTTTTAGAAATGGTATACGTCCGGCAATTAATATAGGTCTGAGCGTGACTCGCGTGGGTGGGGTTGGACACAACAAGCGTCAAAAAGCTCTGGCGGCCCAAACGTTAAAACTTCTGGCTGATTATCGTCAGGCGGAGGAGTTTTCACACTTTGGCTCAGAACTTGCACTGGAGGCTAAGAAGGCTCTCCAAACTGGTAAATACATTTTTGAGATGCTCACGCAGAGCCCCTCAGATACTTATTCGTTCATGGCACAGCAACTAATGCTAGATATTATTCTGAACCTCAATGATGGCGATGTTTTGGATACCTCAGCCTTGAAACTACATGTTTCTGAATACGCAGGAAAAATTACTGATGACACAAAGTATGACAAGCTACGAGACGAGTTATCGGCTAAAGTAAGGGTAGAACTAAAAGGCGCGTCTCCGGCACCCGTTGTTGTTCCGCCCCCTACTGAGTTTGATGTTACAACAAAATCTGCTGCCAAGGATAAAGAAGAGGCAACAAAATGAGGAGACCCAACGAAATTGAACGTGACGAAATGGCTATGGGCACTCTGGCAGAGCTGACTAATGTTTTTGAGGGTATTGCCAGTATGCGCATTGCCCAGATCAAAAATCAGGTATTACAAGCGACCCAATTCTTTGATCAGCTTTGGGGTATTTACTCCCAGCTGAGGGTAAGTGCGGTTTTTGGGTTTGGACGTACCAACGCCGAGGTAGAGGTTAGCGATAAAGAGCTTTATATTATTATTACTGCAGAAGGTGGCTTTAGTGGTGATATTGATCAAAAGCTGATCAAACTGATGCTGAGTAGCTACGATAAAGACAAAAATGAGATTTTAGTGATTGGACATCACGGTGCGATTCAGTTGGCGCAACGTGGAATTTCCTACAAAAAATACTTTAAACTACCTACCAAAGATCAAAATATTAATGTATCTCCGATCATTCGGGAGGTCCAGTTATATCGAACAACCAGCGTCTTTTATCAAGAATATGTTTCTTTGATGGTGCAAGATGTAAAACGCATAGAATTGTCCAGTGCGGTTCAAAAACAAGGCAAACATTCCGACGAATCGGAAGATATTATCAGTGAGGCCAATTATATTTTTGAGCCGAGTGCTTATGACGTAGTGGATCACCTGGAGAGATCTATGATGCATATTGCCATGAGCCAGTTGATTCTGGATTCCAAACTGGCTCAGTATGCTTCACGGTTTCGCGCAATGAGTGCGTCTAATCAACGAGCAACCGAGGCAAAGGACGAACTGCACCTAGACTACAATCGTTCCAGGCGCGCGATCAAAGACGAGCGGCTAAAGGAAATCATCAATGCCATGAAAAAAACCAGATTAGCGGAGTCAGCATAATGAGTACCGGCGTTGTCTTGACCATCAAAGACTTAGTTGTGAGGGCGCGATTTGATGATGACGTGCCAAGCGTTGGGGAATTAGTTATTGTTGATAATGGTCAGAATACCAAATTACTGGTTGATCACATAGAATCCGGTGGTATAGCGATGTGTTTGAATATCCGTTCAGATCGTCGGATTCAAAAGGGTATGACGGTTACGCGTACCAATAAAGGTATAGAAATCCCCGTTGGTGAACCCACGATTGGACGAATCCTGGATGCTATTGGTGACCCGCTTGACGGGATGCCACCAATCAATGCCACAAATTTAGTTTATAAGGATATTCTAAAGCTACCCGGTCGATCAAATGAGTTCAAGGTGGCGAAACCGGAAATATTAGAAACCGGCATTAAAGTAATTGATTTTTTCACACCTTTTGTCAAGGGTCGCAAGATCGGCATTATTGGTGGGGCTGGCGTTGGTAAAACAGTTCTTACTATGGAGTTGATCAACAATATTGCCAAAAACAGTGGCGGTTTGTCTTTCTTTGCTGGTGTAGGTGAACGTATTCGTGAGGGTCACGAACTATGGGATACGTTGCGCGCCGAAGGACTTCTGGAAAATACCTGCATGTTCTTTGGACAGATGAATGAAAATCCGGTTCAACGGTCTCTGATTGGAATTGCGGCTACGGCGGGTGCCGAATACTTCAGGGATGAAATGCACAAAGATATACTTTTCTTTGCTGATAACATGTATCGCTATATACAGGCAAAAAACGAGTTATCAACAATCTTGGATCAAGTTCCTAACGAGGGTGGTTACGAATCTACCATTTTCTCCGATGTCAAAATGCTACAGGACCGGCTTAGTTCCAATGAAAACGGTTCTATAACATCAGTGCAAACAATCTACGTGCCTGCCGATGACTTGTCTGACCCGGCCGTGCAGTTCATCCAGCACGAAATGGATTCAATCATTGTGCTATCCCGAAAGGTGGCGGAACAGGGGATCCGACCAGCCGTAGATCTCAATAAAACCACTTCATCATTGCTAACCCCTGACATTGTTGGTGATCGACACTATGTGTTGAGCGTTCAGGTACAGGCATTACTACAAAAATATGAATCGCTCAAGAGTATCATTGCCATTATTGGCGAAAATGAATTATCGGCGGCCGATCGTGCCGATTACGCCAAGGCAAAAAAACTGATCAAAAACTTCACCCAAAACATGAATGTTATGACCAAACACACGGATGTTCCCGGTGACTTATTCACCCGTGAAGAGACTTTGCGTAGCATAGAAGAAATCATAACTTAACAGATTATTAATTATGTCCGATGAATTAGTAACTAAGACACAAGCACCAAAATCATTGAGTGATATGCATGTCAAAGTCTATGCTCCGTTTAAAGTCTATTACGATGGGCAGGCAGAAAGCATATCGGCCGAAAATCTCACTGGTCCGTTTGATATTTTGGCGGGTCATCACAATTTCATGACGCTTTTAAGCCCTTGTGAGATTGTTATACGCAATGGCGAGCAAGAAGAAAAGGTGACAATTACACGTGGCATTATGCATGTAAAAAAAGACGAGGTCGTCGTGTTTCTGGATGTTTAATCGATGACTATATAGTCGAATGAGAAACTACCGGATGAAGCATTGGTAGCGCAAACCTGAAAATTTGTATTCGTTCGGTTGACATAATAGTTTAGACCAGCGGCACCGGGTCCAATCGGCGTAATTACAACATGTGGAATATCGTTGAATTTTTGGGTGAAGTTAATAGTTACAAAACAGCCATCACCTTGCGGAAGGTTGCCCCCTAGATTAATTGTTACGGTACCTGCTGTGTCTGTTCCGCTGACGCTGGATGTGCCACCAGAACCGAGTTTGGGACCATCGGTTTTGCCTGGAGCCGTGCCGCCGGCATCAATATGGCGTTGTAGCTGCAAATCTCCACTTAGTTGAAGGCTCTGGATTGTGATTTGTGGCGCGGATATTGGTCCGCCAAAACTACCGCCCCCAGTGACTGTGATGCCTTTTTGGGCTGTCAGCTGACCTTGAATGTTGGCATCTCCGGATATAGTCAAGCTATTGCCTTGAATCTGGTCCAAAGTGCTATTTCCGGCGACCGTTAATCCAGGCAAACTTAGTGCTCCGCCAACTTTTATGGTTCCGGCTACGTCAAGGCTATCCTTTATCAATACTTTGCCAGCGAATATTGCGTTGGACTCTACCAATAATGTTTGTTTTGGATCACCAATTTTGGCATCGCTGGAATTAAGCTTTTTGAGGGTTTCTTCTGTTAGAGCCTGAGTTTCTATGGACACCGGAGTGTCTTCTTTTTTGTTTCGCTGGATACTCGCGATTGTAAAGCCGGTGGTCAGTACGATGATTAGCACGAATATGAGCAAATATATATTAAGACGTCCAATTAAGCCCTGAATGCCGCCCTTGAGGCTAAATTGTTTTTTTGGGCTAGGAACAGCGGTAGACACAGGTTCGTTAGTTGTCCCAGTCGTGGTTGGTTCTTGACCGTCAAGCTCTGTGCTTGACTCCTCCAACGTATTCAGTTCATTTTCGTCCGACGGTTGATTTTCCATAATTCCTATAATTTACCCATATTTGCCTATCATCTCATCTTATAATACTATGCTAGCCCTAAAAGCATAAACAGATTTGGTGGATTTGTGGTAAATCGGTGATGCTTAATAATATATCTTACAAGCAGCCCCTTCAGATACATTGTTTTTTTATTAACTTCTGCGATAATACGTAATTAGAAGATGTTTCTAAAGAGGTAAGTATGTCTAGATATAGGTATGAACAGAGTCATTATCGGTTGCTTATCTCTAAATATGCCCACAAAATAATCTTTTTTGTCATTGTATTGTTTTTATTGCTAGGCGGGTATTTTGTACAGGATAGCTATAGGGCAAATAAACAATCACAACGGCCTTCAAATCCAACGCAAATAGTCAAATCGAAATATCTTGCTTCTACGGAAGTGTTTAGTACTCAATATTTTCAATTTCAGGCAGCCAAAACATGGAGATCTATCAACAATGAATCAACCGCGAGTACGTTCGTTTATCGTAACTTTAGATTCGGTTTGGTTGAAAGCGAATTGAAAATATATGTCAATCAGAGCCTATCTCCCGAGACGCAGGAGGCAACACGAGTATTACCCATAGGCTTTGATATTAACGGAATAGTAACTTCAGATTCCGTGTCTGATCATTGCGGTAAGGACTTAAATAATTCAAATAAACAAAGTCGACAACAAGTTGTTATTGGCGGGGTTACTATGCTTTGCGATGTTGATGGTACTGAATACACTGTTGTGGTTGGCTTGAAGGGTGGCGATACTTCATTGCGTATTAAGCGACCTGGCGGAGAAATAGTAGCCTATTTTATCTATTATCGTAGTCTCAAGGCGACTTTGGATGGACAAGAACTACAAGCTATCATGGATACCTTTCAGACCAGATAGGTGTTATTATTGATAGTCATGAAATGGTTGGGTTTTATAAATCTCTTGGTTGTATTGTTGTTGGCTACTCCTAGGGGTGCCTTGGCGCAAACATATTCATCCGGTAATTATCAGGTCAATCAAGTAATGTTTGGCACCGGCGGGGAGCTTGATGCCACTGCGGGATCTTATCGAGCTCAGAGCTCGGTTGGTGGTCTGGGCGTTGGCTCGGGATCCAGTACTAATTATGACTCTGAGGCAGGATACTTAACCGCGGGGGAGCCCTTTCTTGAGGTTGGGATAACTGGACCGAATGTAGATTTGGGTACTTTATCAGCCTCAACAACATCGTATATTTCATCACAGGGCGGAACGTGCAATTGTACATTTTATGTTAGAACTTATACATCTTCTGGCTATACGGTTGTGACGGCTAGCCAGCCACCGACGAGCGAAAGCAATAATTCGCTAACGGCAAAAGGCACGCAAGGACCACCATCCGGTAGTACTAGCGTTGAGGAATTTGGTATAAATTTGGTGAGCAATACATCTCCCGGGGTTTTTGGAGCGAATCTTACAAATGACCCAGACAATAGTTTCGCTGACGGACAAGTGGCTAATGGCTATCAGACCACCAATCAATTTAAATACGGGGTTGGCGATATCATAGCGCGTTCGCAGGCAACTGCCGGTAATCAAGGAGTGGGGAAAACTAATTATACGATAAGTTATATCGCTAAAGCGAGCAATATTTCTAAGGCTGGAACTTATACTATGCGTCACGATCTTATTGTTGTCCCAACCTACTGATATGTGGATAAGTACTTGTTTTAGTAATATACTTATGCTATAAATGAATCGATGATTAATAAAAAATAAACAAAAAGGAATGTAATATAGCATGATAGATTTTTTCAAAGATTATAATTTCCGCCAGATAGGGCGAAAAGCAAGACTTGTAACTTTAGCTTTAATGTTATCTGTGAGTGGTTTGCTACCATTATTATTTCAGAGTAGTGCTAGCGCCGCGACTTTATCAAGTCGTAGCGTGACCATTGCGACTTCACAGCCTGACGCAACCGGAGTGAACTATTCATTCGGGTTTACAACTATTACGGTTGCGGCTATTCAATCCATGACGTTCCAATTTTGCAATACACCATTAGGGACTTGTGTACTGCCAGGCACTGACGGTAGCCCGCTTGCCTCAGAAAAGATCGATGTGTCGAACGTAACTGCCGCTCCAGGTGCTTTCACCGGTACCAATGCTACGGCATTTACAGAATATTCTGGCGCGGATTTGGGTGCCTGTTCAGAAGGTGATGGTGGATCTGGAGTAGCAACCATGTACTGCGTACAACGTACTCAAGCTGCTAACGAAGCTGCTGGTGCTAAAACCTTCGTGATTAACAGTATCAGCAACCCCATTATCGCGGCGGGGAATAACGAACAAATTTACGTACGTATTACAACATACTCTGATTCTAGCTTTGCGACAGCCGTAGATACTGGTACGGTTGCAGCTTCTATAGTTAATCAACTCACGGTTACTGGAAGGGTACAGGAGCGATTGGTATTTTGCGTATTCGCGCTTGATGATGCTGCTGGGTCATCAGCTACCGTAGGTACTGCAGCGACAAATTTTCCAACTGATTGTACGGCTGCGGAAGCAACCGCCAGTTCCAACGTAGATCTTGGCGTTATTGATAATACAAGTATCGCTAGATCGCCAGTTGCTAACTCCCCCCCAACAGCACTTGGGAACGCTCGATTTGGTGCCGCAATGATTAATACAAATGCCGCTAACGGGGTGACCTTGAGCTACTATGCTACTCCTGCGACGAGCGGTACTAACCAGCTACAGTCCTTTAGGGTGGCCGGTAGTACGTGTAACGCGTCAGCGGCATTTGTTGGTGACTCCTGTTTCGTGAGTACTGATAATACTGCTGGCGAAACATTAGCCATCGGTACAGAACGTTTTGGGATGCAAATTGTATGCGTGACCGATTCCGCCACTACAACAGCTGGTACAACATCTAATCTAGGAACGGCTGGTTCTAATGGCACGGGGACATCAGGAGGATTTTTCTCTTCCTATGCTAACGGTGATACTACTCTAGCTCAATTGCAGGATACTGTAGCGACTGATAATTGCGAGAACACCGAAGCTGGTAATCTTATGGCATGGAGGGATACCGGAGTGGCACAGGCAATAATTAGCTCTACGACTGTTGTAGATGATGAGTTAGTCAAGCTACGTTTTGGTGCCGCCGCCGCCGCTACTACGCCTACTGGTACATATACCGTTGCAAGCACTTTCATTGCTACTCCTACTTTCTAAGTTACGATAGTACGGGGCTGAATATTACATGCAACGGTTAAGTAGATTAACTATCTGTATATTAGGGTGTTTACTGATAGTCGTTACCCCCCTAATGTCGTTTATGCCTGTAAGTGCTGCTACTTTAAGTAATAGATCCGTAACGGTTTCTACCTCGATGCCTGGTGCCATGTCTACCCATCGTTTCGATTTTACTATCGGTACATCTAGCTTGGTTGGATCAATTGAATTTGAATATTGTAGTAATACGCCATTTGTCGGTACTGTTTGCACGGCACCTGCGGGCTTTTCTGCTAGTTTAGCAGGTCTGAGTAATCAGACAGGAGGTACTGGGTTTGTGATTGATCCGGTCAGTACTGTTAACAGAATTGTGATTAGTCGCATCCCTAGCTTATTGGGGAATATACCCGTTTCATTTACATTTGATAATGTCAAAAATCATGATTTACCTTCAAGTACCGTATATGTCCGCATGGCGACGTACGCAAGTAGTGATGGTACCGGCTTGATAACTGATAGTGGGGCTATTGCTCTGGCTACAGTCGAACCACTTTCGGTTAGCGGTTTTGTGCCACCTTATCTGACATTCTGTGTTGGTGTCACGGTTACAACTAATTGTGAAACCGTATCAGGTTTCTCGCTCAACTTTGGAGAGCTTTCGATTGTCCGACCTAGTTTTTTAACATCACAGTTCGCGGTTGCCACAAATGATCCCGGAGGCTATTCGACCAGTATCACGGGATCTACCATGACCTCAGGAAATAATAGTATACCGGGATTACTTACACAACAGGCTTCGCAACCGGGGGTTAGTCAGTTCGGTATGAATCTAAGATCCAACTCGAACCCAGTTGTTGGCTCTGATCCTCTTGGTGGGGGGGTTGGAATAATAACGCCTAATTATGCTATTTCAAATAAGTTCTTTTTCGGTAGTCCGCAAGTATTAACATCAGCCCCTATGCCATCAGAAATGAACTATTTTACAGCGAGTTATATTATTAATATATCTCCCGATCAGCAACCAGGTATATATACTACAACGCTAACCTATATTGCGGTAGCCGCTTTTTGAATCCATCATCCAAGTAACTATCATATTGTGTATTATACAACAGTAGATCATTTAACTTCGGATTATGTAAATTGACAGACCTTGGCTAGGTGCTTATACTAATAAATCATAAGAATGCTAGATAAATTGGAGGATATATAAGTGTCATTGCGTAAACCCTTGTTAGTATTATCAGCGCTTTTTTTTACGGTTCTTATGCTATTGCCGACTATCTCGGCTGTGCATGCACAGGACTCTAACCAACAGGGAGGTGGTAGTGCTTTATATCTATCACCAACTAGAACAGAATTGGTGATGCAACCAGGCGAACAAAAGGTGTTCTCCGTCTTTCTAAAGAACATTACGCCAAATCCACTAACCATAAAGGTATCATTAAATGATTTTAATTCAGATGGTATAAGTGGAACCCCACAAATTATTGTAGATCAAACACAGCCGCCAACACAAAATTCGCTCCGATCAATGCTTACTGATATGAATGACCTGGATTTAATGCCTGGAGAGACCAAAGAAGTTAAACAAACCATAAGTATGCCTGTTGGCGCATCCCCTGGCGCGTATTTTGGGGCCTTGAGATACACCAGTATACCTAGAGGGTCTGAAGTGCGTAACGAACAAAGGCAGGTAGCTTTAACGGCAAGCGTCGCGCATCTTGTCTTTGTTGATGTGCCTGGTGACATAAATCAGCAAATCGAGATAACTAGTGCGGGAGTGAAGCGTGATAAGCAGGGCGGAACATTTTTTATAAGAAGCCCTAATACGGCAGTAGTGGCTATTAAGAATATGGGTAATGGTTTTTCGAGACCGTTTGGACGCGTTACTGTAAACGATAGTTTGGGCAAAGAGGTTTACGGATACGAAATTAATAATACTGATCCAAAAGGTATCATATTAGCCAATTCTTCGCGCAGTTTTTCAGATCCCATCAAGAATATTCGTCGACCAGGTAGGTACAGTTTGATTGTTTCGGTGGCTTACGGAAATGGCGGAGAAGTGGTTACGCATAGAAGTACATTTTGGTACATACCGACATGGCTTTTGCTAATAGTTGTGATTTTGGTTGTAGTATTGGCTGGTCTAGCTTATATACTGTACAGAAAGAAAGTTTTTCGTTCGTATAAAAAGAAACGTGCTTAATCTTTCAAACTATTTTAGGATTATGCTAATGTAGGGTGTGTACTACGGACATGGCTGATTTAAATAAATTACGCAAACTATTCATGGTCATAGCATGGTTGATCGGTATTGGAGCATTTGTTCTCTTAGGCGATGTCGCGTGGGCCGCCCAAGCGACCGGATCTGTTGGGCTCGAAGGGAAGATTTCTGCGCCACCGCCAACGCAGGCCGCTACTATTAGCTTGCCCAGGGATGGACAGGTGTTTACAACTCTACCAATTACGGTTAGTGGTATTTGTCCTAAGGACTTGTTGGTAAAACTATTTAAAAACAATGTATTTGCCGGTTCGCAGATTTGTACAAGTGGTAGCTTCTCTATCAGCATCGATCTGTTTACGGGTACGGATGAGCTTATTGCTCGGGTTTATGATGCGCTGGATCAAGCCGGACCAGATTCCAACAAAGTTACCGTAAGCTTCAATGACTCCAGGCAAGGAACGGGAGCGCGTATAACCTTGACCAGTAATTATGCAAAACGCGGAGCTAATCCTGGCGAATCTTTAAGCTGGCCGATAATATTATCTGGCGGAATCGTGCCGTATGCTATTAGTATAGATTGGGGTGACGGCAAGGCACTTGATCTAAAAAGCCAACAATCACCCGGTACGTTCAATATAGAGCATGCTTACGATAGCCCTGGTATATACAATGTCATCATAAAAGCAACAGACAAGAATGGTGAAAGTGCGTTTTTGCAATTGGTTGCCATAGCTAATGGTGCGTTAACTCAAGATAGTACGTCGGGCGGTCAAAAAAAGGATGATGCTACCACTACCACCCCCAAAACGCGCATTGTTTGGCAACCAGCGGCGATTAGTATACCGTTGATACTTACGACTTTTTGGCTTGGAAAACGCTATGAACTGCGCATGCTTCGCAAGAAAATTGAACGTGGTCAGCGACCCTTTTAGTAAGGCCCCAATATTCATCTGTTAGAATATATCAAATGATGACAGTTTATGTAGGAATGAGTGGTGGCGTAGATAGCTCCGTGACGGCGGCATTGCTAAAGGAACAAGGTTATTCTGTAGTTGGTGTTTATATGAAAAATTGGAGTCAGGACATACCAGGCATGGCTTGTACTTGGAAAGAAGACTATCAAGACGCCAAACGAGTGGCTGTGCAACTAGGCATAGATTTTAAGATGTATGATTTTGAAGGTGAATATAAACAAAAAGTCGTTGATTATATGATTGCTGAATATCGATCTGGTCGCACGCCTAATCCTGATGTAATGTGTAACCAAGAGATTAAGTTTAAATTATTTTTGAGCACGGCACTGGCAGATGGTGCCGATATGATTGCTACTGGTCACTACAGTCGGATTCTGAATAGTCAATTACTGACGGCAAAAAATAAAGACAAGGATCAGAGTTATTTTTTGTATAGAGTTACAGAAACTGCTTTGGCTAAGTCATTGATGCCTATCGGGGAGTTCAAAACCAAGGAAGAAGTCCGGCATATAGCCAAAAAAATGGGCCTGGCAACGGCCGATAAAAAAGACAGTCAAGGGATTTGCTTTGTCGGCAGAGTAGGGATTCGGGAATTTTTGGAACAATATGTGACGGCCGAACCGGGACCCTTGATAGATCAGCACGGCTTAATAGTTGGTGAACATGATGGAGCGATATTTTATACTACTGGGCAACGACATGGCATGAGAGTTGGAGGCGGATTGCCGTACTATGTTATTGGTAAGGATATGTCCAAAAATGAAGTTTATGTGACTACGAATTTGAATGATGACGGATTATGGCGTAGCACTATCCAGCTAAGTGATGTTCATTGGATCAACGAACAACCTGACGTGAATCGACCTTTTCAAATTCGAACACGTTACAGAGCCCCTTTAGTGGGTGCTCGATTTAAACTAGGCTTACCTAAAATCACTCATCCTCAGAGTGATTCAGACCATGCGAAAACAGTTTTGGCTGCAAAAGACGTAGCCATTGCATCGAAAGCAGAAGAACCGTGGACCGTCGGACTGGGTCGGTCTGGTGATGAGGAGGCTTTGGGTAGGTCTATTAAAACGAGCATGCATCAAAATGCGTCAACCATCCAAGTTGAATTAATTGAACAGGTGCGGGCGATAACTCTCGGACAGTCTGCCGTAATATATGACGGAGAACGAGTTTTGGGTGGTGGTATTGTAATTTAAGCGCAAGACCTCAGTATAACGCCTTGTGACTAATGCGAATCATCAGGTGTGGGGGTTTTGTCTTCCAATTGCGTTTCCAGGATATCATCCCATCCACCTACTAAACGAGGGCGAAGCATAAAAAAGCGTGCAAAAACTACATGCAGATGAAGGCTAACTTCCAGAACCACTATACTAATAAGACCATATAACCAACCACTGGGTAAATTGAGTGTGCCTACGCTAATCCTGCCACATAATATACTGAATGGTAAAAATATTTTCAGAAAAAATACAGAATATATGAACCACAGCATAGCAGCTACAATACGCAAGATGATACGATATTTTAGATCATTATCAATACGCAACTTGTGGGCCGTGGCGTAATTGATCTCGTTGACGGTTGAATAGGCTGAATTGACACTTGACCAAATGCCCGTCAAGGTTAAATATACAATCAATCCAATTGCCATCCAAAATCCAAAAAACAGGATTTTGTTCAGGGTTGGGTTACCAAAAATTACCTGGTTAAGAGCTTCTATTGAGCTTTTTGAAGTTTCAATTAGTGACGCAGAACTATCAGGACCAAAAATATAATCATAAATTAAGCCGGTTTTTGCGGTGTATGATAATGCTAGTATGCCCAAAAATGTACCGGTTAATCCAAAGGACACCGCTAAACTTGAAAGGGAGGGTTTGAGCATTAGTCCAGTAAATCTAAGATCGCGCATGATATGTACATTTAACCACAATCTGTTAAAATTACTAAAATAATGCAAACTGCAGTTGTTATCCCGAGTTATAACTAAGGCAGTAGAATAGATGATGTAATTGTGGCTGCTCGGGGTTCCTTAAATGTTGAAGAAGTTGTTGTGAATGACGGTTCAATCGATGATACTGCCACTTTATTGGCTGGTAGAACTTTGCGTAAGTTCAGTAAATCCACTTTTGCTACTGATTAATAATTTTTTCAAAAAAATACCAATAGCTCAGGGGAGGGACAATCTGCTAAACTATATTAGACATGAATGCGCAGGAAATACGGCAGGCTTATTTAGATTTTTTTATGGAGCGGGGACACAAAGTCATCCCACGGGCACTTTTGGTACCATATAACGATCCAACCACGTTGTTTACTGGTTCTGGCATGCAACCGCTAATTCCATATTTGCTAGGTGAGCCACATCAGGATGGTACTAGGTTGGTGGATAGCCAGACGTGTCTACGGGCACAAGATATCGATGAAGTTGGTGATAATCGTCATACTACTTTTTTTGAGATGCTAGGCAATTGGTCGCTGGGCGATTATTTTAAGGCTGAGCAAATACCTTGGTTTTTTGAATTTCTGACTGACAAAATTGGGCTGGATCCGGAGCGTATTTTTGTAACCTGTTGTAGCGGTTTTTCTGAATATAAAGTTCCAAAAGACAGCGAGTCGGCCGATATTTGGGCAAAATTATTTAAGGCTAAGGGTTTGGACGCAAAACAGGTAGAGATTGGCTCCGAAGCCAATGGTTATAAGGTGGGTGAGCAAGGCGGACGGATTTTCTTTTATGACGAGAAAAACTGGTGGAGTCGTAACGGCGCGCCCAAGGACGTTAAAAACGGTGAACCGTGCGGTCCTGATACCGAGATGTTTTATCTTTTCCCAAGTGTTCAGCACGATACTAAATGGGGCAAATATTGTCATCCGAACTGTGATTGTGGACGATACATCGAACTAGGTAATTCGGTTTTTATGGAATACCTAAAAACTGATAAGGGGTTTGAGAAATTACCAGCCAAAAACGTCGATTATGGAGGCGGGCTGGAGCGGATCGCCGCCGCCGCTATCGACAGCCCGGACGTGTTTAGGATTAGTTTGCTGTGGCCAATTATCGAGCAATTGCAAAAATTATCCGACAAAAGCTATGATAATCATACCAATGCCATGCGAGTGATTGCCGATCATCTGCGTGGTGCGACGTTTTTGGCGGTTGATGGCGTAGTGCCGAGCAATAAAGAACAGGGTTATGTAATGCGCCGGTTGCTGCGCCGAGCTATTCGATATGCTTTTGAGCTAGGGATAGAACAGAACTTTTTAGAGCAAGTTGTGCCAGTAATTGCCGATATGTACCACGAAGATTTTCCAGAGGTAGCCACCAAACGCCAGGAAGTTATAGACATTTTGGTCAAAGAAGAAAAAGTCTTCCGCCAAACCCTGCGAGCCGGCGTAAAACACTTCACCAAAACCTGTCAAGGACGTACCCTGACAGGTGGGATTGTGTTTCATTTGTATGATACTTTTGGGTTTCCGGTTGAGCTGAGTTTGGAAGAAGCGTTTAAGCAAGGAATTGATTTGGACGAGGACTGGCGGATGGCTTTTGACACTAAAATGGCCGAGCAGCGCGAACGTAGTCAGACGGCGAGCAAAGGAACTTTCAAAGGTGGTTTGGGCGGTCAGACGTTGCAACACAAGAAATATCACACTGCTACGCATTTGATGTATCAGGCTTTGCGGGATGTGTTGGGCGATCATGTTATACAACGTGGCAGTAATATTACCGAGGAACGTCTAAGGTTCGATTTTTCTCATCCAGAAAAAGTTACGCCAGAGCAATTAGAAAGAGTTGAAGCTATTGTGAACGAGCAAATATCTAAAGATTTAAAAGTTACCTGGGCGGAATATCCCACTGAGGAAGCCACCGGCAAGCTGGGCGCGCTGGGGCAGTTTGGCGACCGTTACGGCGATACCGTAAAAGTTTACAAAATGATAGCTGATGGCGCAGAAAAACCCTTCAGTTTTGAAATCTGCGGTGGTCCGCACGTAGACCACACCAACCAACTTGCCGAAGATGACAATGGTTCGACAGGCTCACCACCAGGAAAATTCAAAATCATAAAAGAAGAATCTTCTTCTGCCGGAATTCGTCGTATAAAAGCGATCCTGCAATAGGAATTAGGTCAATTATCGCGCACCTCTGTTTATGGTATACTTGTAACAGTTATGGTTACGAAGTTAAAAGACATTAAAAAGATTGCTGCTAAGGTTCGTGGCAAAAAATCCAGCTCTAAGCCACAGTATATTGTTGGATTGGATATTGGCACGGAGTTTGTAAAAGTGTTGATTGCCAAAGTAGCAGGTGATCAGTTGCAAGTTATTGGGGTTGGACGGGCGCATCAAGGGCTTGCGGATATGCAGGCTGGTGCTATTTCTGATATTGCTGGCGTAGTGCGTAACTGTGATACCGCGTTGAGTACCGCCGAACAACAAGCTGGCATAAGCGTACGTACGGCGGTGATTGGGATAGCGGGCGAATTGGTCAAAGGTACGACAACTACGGTGAGGGTGCGTCGCAAAAATCCAAGTAAGCCTTTGGACACGGAGGAAACGGATCAAATAATTAGTCTGGTGCAAGAAAAGGCACTGTTGAAAGCAAAACAGCAACTAGCTTGGGAGCTCGGTGGCAAAGACGTAGAGATACGATTGGTCAATAGCGCGCTGGTTCGAATTGACATTGATGGCTACGTCGTTACAAATCCAATTGGTTTTCAGGGCAAGGAAGTTGTTGTGCAACTTTATACGGCATTCGCACCATTAATTCATATCGGGGCATTAGAGCGGACAGCGCAGGAGTTGGATCTGGATTTAGTTGCGGTTGCGGCTGAGCCTTTCGCAGTAGCAAGGTCTGTCATAGGCAATGATACTGATGCGAACATGAGTGCTATATTGATGGATGTAGGTGGTGGTACGACGGACATCGCTGTGCTACAAGATGGTGGTGTACAGGGAACAAAAATGTTTGGTATCGGTGGTCGGGCATTTACGCGATCTATCGAAAGGCAACTCGGGATTAGTTTTAAGGAAGCAGAAGAGTTTAAACTAGCTTATGGAGCACGGCATTTGACCGCCGCTAAAGCTACAACAGTCAAGCATGCATTGGATAAAACTTTGGATGTTTGGATTAGTGGTATAGAGTTGGCATTGGGAGAGTTTACTATGTCTGATCATCTACCTAACCAGATATTGCTATGTGGAGGTGGGTCATCGCTGGACATGTTGATGGAACGGCTCGAACAATCAAGTTGGTACCGCGAATTGCCATTTACGAAACGTCCGATCATCCAGCATATTCAACCAGACGAAGTAGTCGGTATCACTGATGCGACCGGAGATGTAAATGATCACACGTTTATTACGGCGATGGGTCTGCTAAGAGTGGGTTTGGATACATTACAGACACAGGATAGTTCAAGACGACCAGGATCTGTCAGGGATCGGTTAGACAGGATGTTACAAATATGACAACAAAGAGCAAAGAGCAATGAGCAATGAGTTAGCCCAGTTCGGTAATTTTATTTCACTGCTCACTGCTCAATGCTCACTGCTCAAAGTGATAGGAATAAACTCATGAGTGTAAAAAAAGCTCCAGCTAGCAAAGACACTATCTATATTGATGCGGATGATGAAATTACGTTTATTATTGATAAGGTTCGTAGCTCGAATGCAAAAATTATCGCTTTAGTTTTACCTAAACGAGCAGCCACTTTGCATTCGATAGTTAATTTAAAGCTGCTTAAACGTACCGCTACTGAAGCCAGGAAAAATCTAGTGCTTGTTACCTCTGATCCGGGTCTTTTGCCAATCGCTGGTGCGGCAGGTATGCTCGTATCCAAAACGCTTCAAAGTAAACCTGTAGTTCCAGAGTCTCCAGCTTTGAAACAAACCAGCGTTATTGTAGAAAATGAAGTAGTTGACGAGCCCGATATGGCACTTGATCCTCGTGCGCCGATTGGTCAGTTGGCTGGACACGTGGCTACCGAAGAAACTATAGATCTGGATAATGATGAGCCGGTGATTGATAACGATGCGGTGACAAAAATAGAAAAAGACAATAAAAAATCTATCAATAAAAAACTAAAAATACCCAACTTTGATCGTTTCAGGGTGTTGCTTTTTTGTGGTATTGGGTTATTAATATTGCTGATTGTCGGTGGAGTATTTGCATTTGTAATTTTGCCGAAAGCTAAGATTGTCATCAAGACCGATACTACAAACGTCAGTACTACTCTGCGCGTTACTGCCAAAGTTGACGCTAAGTCCGTCGATAGAGAACAGCTACTGATTCCCGCCATCAATAAGCAGCTCAAAAAAACTGACACCGAAAAAACGCCTGCCACTGGTCAGCGTGATGAAGGTAATCGAGCAACGGGCACGGTGACTATTACTAATTGCAATAAAGACAATGAGGATGGCATAACTTTGCCAGCTGGTACGGTCCTAAGTACTACGAACGCCGGTACTGCCATAGCCTTCGTGACTACTGAAACGGTAGCTATTCCACAGAGTAATTTCACACTTCCCAGCGAAACATGCAAAAACGATTCATTCAGAAATGTTGGAGTGGTCGCTCAGGGTGCTGGTGGTCAGTACAACCTGAGTGCCAATCGTCAGTTCAGCATCGCTATTAGTGGTGTCAGTGGCACTGGAAGCAGTGCTATGACCGGCGGGACAAGTAAATTGGTGCAAGTTGCCAGCCAGGCGGACATAGACAAAGCCAGGCAAAAAATTATTGACAGGCTTACGACAAGCGCAACCAACGAATTAAAGACGCAGTTCGCATCTGAAAAATTGCGGGTATTGCCAGATACTTTTACTGCCAGCCCTCCGGTAGTAGTGAGTACTCCAAACGTAAATGAGCCCGCGACAGATGTAAATGTATCGGCAACCATTACATTTGGGCAAATCGGTGTTAAAGAAGATGATCTGAAAGAGTTAGTAGAAACAGATATTAAAAAACATATTGACGTATCAAAACAGGTTATCCAGGATAATGGTCTGAGCAACGCCGTAATTCAAATCCTGGAAAAAACGTCTGCTAATGAGATAAAGTTTGAGGTAAAGGCACTGGCGATCGCCGGTCCACAACTTGATGCGGATGGTATCAAAAAACAAATTGCCGGCAAGAAGAAAGGTGAAGCACAGGGACTTATATTGGCGCGTCCAGGCATCAAAGACGTAACCATTACCTACAGCCCTTTCTGGGTATACTCTACCCCAAAGAATCAAAAGCACATCACGATAACATTTGATCAGAATAATGCCAATCAATAATGTTTTGGCACTTGATGTAGGGGAGCGGAGAGTTGGTCTGGCGCTGGCATATGCAGGGGTGCGAGTGGCTGTGCCTTTGACAACCTTGACGCGTCAAGGGACTGAATTTTGGGACAATCTTGGAGATGTGATAACCAAAAACCAGGTGGGGCGTATTGTGGTAGGCCTGCCTAGAGGCTTGGAGGGTCAGGATACCATGCAAACGCGCCTTACTAGGGAGTTCGGACGCGAACTGGAGTCTCATTTCAAGTTGCCAATTATTTGGCAGGATGAAGCCCTAACTTCCGTAAAGGCTGAGGCAGAGTTAAGTAGTCGTGGCAAGTCGTTTAGTAAAGCAACCGTGGACGCGTTGGCTGCCAGCTATATACTAACGGATTACCTAACTATGGAGCATGATTGATGATGAAAAATTACAAGATGGGTAGGCGACAACGTAACTGGGCAAAAATATTGCTGATAATGCTTATTTTGGCGGTGATTGGCTCCGGGATGGCGGTATTCGTGGTTCGACAAGCTTATTACAAGAATTTGGATCCGGTTAGTGCCTCCGAGCACAGCATATTGGTAACTATTTCGACTGGTGAAACAGCCCAGGAAATTGGTCAAAAGTTGCTGGCAAAAGGACTAATACGCTCGACTTGGGCATTTGAATGGTATGTGCGTACCCATAACGCACGAGAAAGTCTACAGGCAGGTACGTATTCAATACGACCAAACCAAACCGTGGCAGAAATTATCAGCATACTCACACAGGGTAAGGTTACCAGTAGTTTGATAACTATCTTGCCGGCGCAGCGTTTGTCACAAATTAAGGACGCGCTTATCAATAATGGATTTACACCGGATGAAGTCGAAAAAGCATTCAATCCAGCCTTATACGTAAATCATCCCGCGCTGAGGGATAAGCCTCAAAATGCCAGTCTGGAGGGATATTTGTATCCAGAAACATTTCAAAAAACTGCTCAAACTACTGTAGAATCAATCATCAATGCCTCCTTGGATGAGTTACAAAAAGTTCTAACCCCTCAAGTTAGGGCGGATATAGCTAAACAAGGTCTGACGTTACACCAGGGCATTATTCTAGCATCAATTATTGAGCGGGAAGTCAGTAGACCGGCAGATAAACCCGTAGTTGCTCAAGTTTTTCTGAAGCGGTTTCGGTCTGGTATGCCACTCGGCTCGGATGTTACGGCATTTTACGGCGCGATTATTGACGGAGTTGAATTGTCAGATAATCCTGGACAGGCTGCGACAATTGCCGTGGGGCATAATTCGCCGTACAACACAAGAATGCACGTAGGTTTTCCGCCCGGGCCAATAAGTAATGTTGGTAAATTGTCTATCGAAGCCGTGACCTCACCCTCAACAACGGATTATCTGTATTTTGTGGCTGGTGATGATGGAATTACTTATTTTTCTAAGACCCTTCAAGAGCACGAACAGCTAACCGTGCAGCATTGCAAAAAACTTTGCCAGTAATAGGAAATAAGAACGGGGGTCAACGAATTATAAAAAGCTTGCCTTTATGAGTGTTTTTGGTATACTTTTATGCGTGACTCACTCATCTGTTTACAGGGGTAGCCCCCAAGATTGATAGAGGAGTCATCTCTGTTATTGCCCGAAGCACATTATAATAAGGATGGTCGAACTCCTTATAACAATAACTAAGACCCAGTAACAGAGTTATCCCGTTGAAACGGGAGACGGAGTCGCTTATTCGTACCACGCCACAGACTTTTAGTTCTCGTTTTGCTACGCGCAAAAGTATCCATCGAGCTTCTAAGCGTAGATTTCGTCGTATGTTTGTACGGTCACGCAAACGGTTAATAAGATATAGTCTGCTTGTCGCAAACAGCGGTTTGTTAGCTCTTGTTATTTTCTTTATCACTAATGCACCTACAAGCAGTCGATCCATTCAACAAAATGCTCTTACCAGCCCTGGTGAAATAGCTAAAATCGCAGGACCGCTTGATCAAGTATCTTCGGCTGATATCGCGGTACATATAGCACGTGAAGTAGGGTTGCCAGAAGCGAATTCTGTAGTTAATCATGCTGATTCGGTTAGTGCAATCGAGGCTGTGGCTCCTGCTGACAAAGCAGTAGTCGCCAAGCCACAATTGGTTTCAGCGGCCTTACCATCACGTAAAGATATACATGAATATACGGTTTTACCTGGAGAAAACATCAGTGCTATTGCTACCAAATTCGGTGTTTCATCAGAAAATATCAGGGGGAGTAATGGTCTGACCGGTGATTGGGTGGCAGCTGGCAGGGTACTTGTTTTGCCACCTGCTGGTACAAGCGGGATAGTCTATAAGATCAAAGCCGGTGACACTCCAGATAGTTTAGCCCAAAGGTTTAGCGCGAGTAAAGATGCCATAATTACGTTTAATGATGCTGAAGTAACCGGATTGGTAATCGGGGAACAAATATTAATACCTGATGGTGTGGTCGCCGCCAGGGCTGTAACTTATAATTATTATGTCTTTGCTGGTGGCGGGGGGAGCTATGACAGAGGATGGTGTACGGATTATGCGTCTAGAAAAGGTGGCGCGCCCGGTGGGTGGGGCAACGCCAATACCTGGGCTTTCTTTGCGGCTCGTACCCCTGGCTGGGCTGTTAGTGCTACTCCCAGAGTTGGCGCCATCGCTCAGAGTGGTTCAGGCTGGGCTGGCCATTTAGGTATTGTCGATGCCGTTTCTGATGACGGAACCATGATAAAATATTCGGACATGAATGGTCTGGCTGGCTGGGGGCGTGTGGGTTATAGTGATTGGGTACCTACATATTCTGCTTTCCAAAAATTCATATACAGACAGTAGAAATACGCTATAGGATTGAGGATTAATGTTCGTTGATATTGCACAGGTAAAAATAAGAGCTGGTGATGGCGGTAACGGTGTCGTTAGTTTTAGGCATGAGAAATTTATAGATCGCGGAGGTCCGGATGGTGGTGATGGTGGTAAGGGTGGGGATGTTGTCTTCGTTGCGAGCCTGAGTCAAAATACGCTGGCGAATTTTCGTTTCCACAAAGAGTTACAAGCGGAATCTGGTAAGCCAGGTTCCAAGCGACGCAAACATGGTCGGAATGGTGAAGATCTAATTGTGCCAGTACCGGTTGGTACCAGTGTGATTGATAATGATGGGACGTTATTGGCAGACCTTACTCATAATACCCAAAGACTTATTCTGGCCAGCGGTGGGCAAGGTGGTTATGGCAACGCTCATTTCGTTAGCAGTACTCGCCAAGCTCCACGGGTTGCAGAAAAAGGTGAGATAGGAGATCAGCTGACCGTAACACTAGAATTAAAAATGGTGGCCGATGTTGGATTGGTTGGGCTACCAAATGCTGGTAAGTCCACCTTTTTGGCAAGTGTGAGTAATGCTAGGCCAGAAGTTGCGAACTATCCATTTACGACCTTAACACCTAACCTTGGTGTTGTGGATATTGATAACGAATCCAGCTTGCTGATTGCAGATATCCCAGGATTGATTGAAGGTGCAAGTCATGGCAAGGGGCTCGGTGATGAGTTTTTGCGACATGTTGAACGAACTGGTGTACTTCTGCAACTAATTGATTCTTATGACGAAGATATAGTAGCATCGTACAAAGTCATCCAGAATGAGTTAAAAGCTTACAAGGTAGATTTGTCTAAACGACCGCGAATTGTTGCTTTAACAAAAATAGAGGGACTTGACGACGAAATCATTAATGATCACATAAAAACTCTCAAAAAAATCCTTTCCAAGGACGTGTCAGTGGTTGCTATATCGGCTCATAGTAAACAAAACCTACCTGATCTCTTGTACAGACTAAGAACAATCGTTGATGCTGAACAGGCCCACCAAGTCACAACTGCTGAAGAAACTGCCCAGTTGCCAATCATTACCATAAGCGATGAAAACGCCTGGAACGTAAAAAAATTAGATAAAAAATACCTAGTTACAGGTAAAAAGATTGAGCGTTTTGCCACAAGAACTGACTTCGATAATCCTTCTGGAGTAAGACGCCTCCGTGATATCATGAAAAAAATGGGGATTATGCATGAACTGCGTCGCCAAGGTATAGAACCCGATGACAAAATAATTTTTGGTAAGATTGCAATCGGAATTATTACGTACTAGCTATAAAAAGTGTATCATCAACAGTATGCAGAGTTCGACTTTCTACTTTTATGATTTGGAGACATCTGGCTTTAGCCCCAGAGAGCAGCGTATTATGCAGTTTGGTGGGCAAAGGACGGACGCGAATTTGCGGGAAATTGGAGAGCCACATAATTTCCTAATTAAATTAACGGAGGACGTTCTGCCAGACCCAACCGCGGTGTTGCTAACTGGTATTACTCCACAAATGACTGTTGCCGATGGACTGACAGAAGCGGAATTTCTGACAATCTTTCATCGGGAAATTGCCACCCCGGGCACTATTTTTGTTGGCTTCAATAATATTCGGTTTGATGATGAATTCATCAGGTTCTTGAATTATCGGAATTTTTACGACGCTTACGAATGGCATTGGTTAGATGGGCGTTCCCGTTGGGATTTGCTGGATGTTGTTCGCATGACACGGGCGTTACGTCCAGATGGCATAAAGTGGCCCTTCGACTCCGCTCAGGGTAAACCCTCCAATCGTCTGGAGGATTTGGCAAGCATCAACAACCTCAATCATAATAAAGCACATGATGCTCTAAGTGACGTGAACGCCACGATTGAATTAGCCAGGTTATTGCGCCAGAAACAACCAAAGTTATTTGACCATCTATTGCGATACAGAGACAAAAAACTGGTTTCGAAGCTGATCACTACCCCTGGGCCTTTTACTTATACTAGCGGAAAGTATTCCAGTACATTTTTGCATACAACGGTGGCAATGGTGTTGGGGACGCATCCCAAAAAACAAGCAGTAATAGTTTATGATTTACGTTTCAGCCCGGATGAGTTACTAAAACTTAGTGATGCAGAATTTTTAGAACGCTGGCAACATCGCTGCTCGGAGCGACCTTGCTCGCACTCCCGTATACCTTTGAAAATAATGCAATTCAATAGATGTCCAGCCGTGGCACCAATCAACGTCATAGATCAAGCCAGCCAAAAAAGATTGGCTATTGACCTGGATCAGATTAATGATCATCAGATTGCATTACTCAAGATAAAAGACAAGCTATATACAAAATTTATCAAAGTATTGGATAGCGTAGATCAAGCGCAAGCTGGGAAATTTAATGAAGAACAAGTTCCCGAAGCTGCCCTGTATGATAGTTTTATTCCAGACGCTGATAAGCGATTAAGCAAAAAGCTTGTGGTGGCGGACCCAGAAAACCTGGTCAATTACATGGGGAAATTTCAAGACGCTCGGCTAAACAGCTTATTACCGCTATATATCAGTAAAAACTACTCAAAACAGCAATCAGACGATATTTATAGTCATTTCGAAGAGTATAAAAAACATAAATTACTGGAATCAGGTGATAATAATCGGTTGATGCGATATTTTATGGAGTTAGAAGAGCAAGCAAGGTTACCCGACACAACAAAACAACGGCAATATTTACTAGAGGAACTGCAGCTGTGGGGACAAATAATCATGTCCGCTAACTAACATCTGTATAGCAAATTTATTTTTTTATGATACGACGCTTGAGGTTGCGGTATCTGTGTCTATTTGCAAGTAAGATGGTTGCACCCAAAAAGGTTAGAAAAAATCCAAGCCATAGTATCCAAAAGTTGGCATGTTCCATTAGTAGCAGAATGCCACCGGTAATTATTATCGGAGTAATAATGTCGTAAGCTAATTGTACGCGTGGTTTATCAATAAAAACTAAATCACCGATATGATCGGCGTATTTTTTGGCCAGATCAATATGTTGTTTAGCCCAATCGTGATTTAGAGCAAATAATCCGAGTCCTATCAGAAACAACGGGATACCTCCCGGGCCTGGTAGCCAGCCCGTCAATAAGGCTGCAATCATAAAAATGAAACCCAAAATATCAATCACAATTATTTGCCAAAATCGAAAAACATGCTTCATAACTAATAGTTTATACCAATAAATTCCCAAACCCCACATATAATGCGAGAGTCTGACCCTTGCATGGGTTTTATTGTATTGAATTAGGCTTGACTTGATACCTCTGGGGGGTATAGTATCAGAGCATGATTCAGGATATTAAGCGACGAGCGTTACACAGAGCAAAAATATTAGAGGGTCAAATGCGTGGTCTTCAAAAGATGATTGAAAACGAAGATTATTGTATGGACATACTGACCCAGAGCCTAGCTATTCAAAAATCTACGGGTTCGCTAAATAAGCTCATACTTGAGAACCATGTGCGTACGCACATCAAAGAAAAACTTAGTTCCGACTCAGCAAAAGCTCAAGAACAGGCCATTGAGGAGCTACTGGGTTTGTATGAGATATCAAATATAAGAAGTAAATAAAGGAGCAAAGTCATGAAAAACGAATCAATATTATATGGGGTCCTTGGACTGCTTGCAGGCGTAATTATTGCCGGTACAACCGCTGTTTTTGTTGTTAATAACGACAACCATTCCCTAATGAATACTATGGGCATGAATACTAATCATAGCCATCAACCGGTAGCTAGCAATCACGGTGAAATGCCTATGACGGAAATGTCCGGACAGTTGCGTGACAAAAGTGGTGATGAGTTTGATAAAACCTTTATAGAAATGATGATTAGCCATCACGAAGGCGCGATTGATATGGCCAAATTAATCCCCGCTCGTGCCAAACATGATGAAATTAAAAAACTCGGCGAAGCCGTGATATCGGCTCAAACCAAAGAAATTACCGATATGCGCCAGTGGCAAAAAGACTGGGGTTACACCGCTGACGAAACCATGCAGATGATGCATTAAGGGGAACACTATGAAAACGCACAACACCATAATGATCATACTAGTAATACTGGCCGTGCTACTGTTATTTTTTGGTCCAGCATTCAATATTGGTAGGGGTTTTGGGCTAGCATTACTCATCTGTCCTTTGATGATGTTAGGTATGATGACATTGATGGGTCATAATCATAATAAGGATGACCGTAAGCAATAGGTGTTTTGTAAAAAAAGGGCTAACTGTTCTAGTAGCAAAGTCGAAGGAGACTACACGTGGATCATGGATCTAACACAAACGTAAAAGCACTCAAGATCAGTGCGGTTCTGATCTTTCTTTACTTCATCGCAGAAATAACCGTAGCCTTGGTAACTGGTAGTTTGTCGCTACTCGCGGATGCCGCCCATGAATTATCGACGGTCGTAGCCATCGGGGTTTCCTTAATCGCCATACGTCTAACTCATCAAAAACCAACGGCAAAACACACCTTTGGTTTCCGTAGAGCCGAAACAATCGCCGCTTTTATAAACGGTGTTTTGTTGCTTGGAATGGCCGGATTTATTATCTTTCGTGGTATTGATAGACTAGCTAACCCCATAGAGATGAGTGCCACACCGATGTTTGCTATGGCGTTCGGTGGGATTGGTCTCGAGATTGCTTCATTGTTCATTATGTATAAGGGGCAAAAAAACAATCTCAATATTCGCGGGGCTTTCTGGCATGTCATGAACGCGTTTCTTGGCAGTATCGCGGTAATTATCGCCGCGATTTTTATTACGGTGGGTCAAATTTACGAAGCCGATACCTGGGCCGGTCTGGCGTTCGCGATCATATTAATTTACGCGGCTTATGGAATTATCAGAGATTCGGTGCGAATTTTGTTTGACATGACACCCGCCAGTAAAGACATGTTAAAAATTGCAACTGAGCTAAGAGCTATCAATGGCGTCTCGGAGGTACACCACCTACATGCTCGTACTGTCGGTGGTGGTATAGAAACATTTTCTGGTCATTTAGTTATCGATGATGTTAAAAATTCGAGTCGCGTTCTACAAGAAGCTAAAGCGATACTGGAAACTAAGTATGGTTTTACTTTATCAACGATCCAAGTCGAGGACGATAATTTAGAAGAAAAAGACCCTAGAGAAATTGAGTATCAAGGTAAAGAGAGACATAAATAAATGAATCAAACACACCACCATCATGAAATGGAGCATGATCATAGCCAGCACGATAAGCATGCTGGGCATAGTCCGCAGATGTTCAAGCAAAAGTTTTGGTTGAGCTTCGCTCTGACCATACCGACGCTTTTGTATTCGCATACCATCATGGAGTTGCTGAACTTTACGATGCCAGAGTTTGTTGGAAGCGAGTGGTTGCCAACAGTCTTGGGAATCGTGATATTTTTCTATGGCGGGATGGTTTTTCTGAAAGGTGCCAGAGCCGAGTTAGCGGCCCGTTTGCCTGGTATGATGACTTTGATATCTATGGCTATAACCGTCGCTTTTGGCTATAGCCTGGCGGTTAGTTTGAAGCTGGTTGATGGTATGGATTTTTGGTGGGAGCTGGCAACGCTGGTAACAATTATGCTACTGGGGCACTGGCTGGAAATGGCATCAGTTATGAATGCTCAAGGCGCGCTCAAGGAACTGGCAAAGTTATTACCCGATGAGGCGGAAGTTGTTACCAGTGGCGGTACGAGCAAAGTAACGGTCGGCGAACTGAAAGTCGGAGATATTATATTAATTCGTCCGGGAGCCAATGTTCCAATCGACGGCCTGGTTATAAAAGGCGAATCTGACGTAAATCAATCAATGCTCACCGGTGAATCAAAACCCGTCAAAAAACAGATTGGCGACGCAGTGATTGGCGGCACGGCCAACGGTAGCGGATCGCTAACGGTAAAGGTTACCAAAATTGGCAATGATACCGCTCTGGCAGGAATTATCAAACTGGTTGCTGATGCCCAAAACAGCAAATCCAAAACTCAAATTCTAGCCGATAGAGCGGCTTTTTATTTAACCTTCGTGGCGATTGGCGCGGCACTGCTGACATTGTTTGGCTGGTTGTTGTTGTCGGATCGTTCAGCGGCTTTTATTTTGGAGCGAGTGGTAACGGTTTTAGTTATAGCCTGTCCGCACGCATTGGGCCTAGCAATACCATTAGTTACGGCTATCTCAACTACTCTTGCCGCTAAAAACGGATTACTTATCAGGGAACGTATGGCGTTGGAGGCGGCTCGCAATATAGATGTCGTGTTATTTGACAAAACCGGCACGCTAACCAAGGGCGAGCAGGGCGTGGTGGATATTATCAGCACCAGCGGTGATAACAATGAACTTTTGACGTTGGCAGCCGCGGTTGAGGCTGACTCTGAGCATCCTATTGCTCGAGCGATTGTATCATCGGCCAAAGAACGTAAACTTAAAACACTAAAAGTCACGGGATTTTCGGCACTATCTGGGCGTGGAGCAAGGGCGAACGTGGATGGCAAAATCGTATCGATTGGTGGACCACGCTTACTAGAGGAATTAAAGATCAAGACCATGGACGAGGACGTGCGAAAAACTGCCAGGCAAGCTGACACGTCTGGAAAGACAGTAGTTTACGTAGTTGCGGGTACAGTAGTATTGGGCGCAATCATGCTGGCGGATGTCATTCGTCCAGAGTCCAAACAAGCCGTTAATTCTCTTAAACAAGCTGGTAAACGAGTTGCTATGCTGACTGGCGATGCCAAAGGCGTGGCCGTCTGGGTTGCCAAAGAACTTGGTATTGATGAATATTTCGCCGAAGTTCTGCCAGAACATAAGGCCGATGTTGTTAAAAAATTACAAACCGATGGTAGCCGAGTCGCCATGGTTGGTGATGGCGTCAATGACGCGCCAGCGCTAACGCAGGCCGATGTAGGAATCGCGATTGGCGCCGGAACTGATGTCGCCATAGAGTCAGCCGGTGTTGTCCTTGCCAGTAGCGATCCTCGCGGCGTAGCCAAAACCGTCAAACTCTCCAAAGCCACTTACCGCAAAATGACTCAAAATCTTGGCTGGGCAGTTGGCTATAATGTAATTACAATTCCGCTGGCTACTGGAGTAACCGCTGGCTTAGGTTTTGTTTTGTCACCGGCCGTCGGAGCGGTTTTGATGTCGCTTTCAACCATAATTGTTGCCGCCAACGCTCAATTATTACGAAAAATCAGACTTTAACGGAGTATAATTAGAGAATGATAAGTAAAGAACACGCCAAGAGAGTTAAAAACGAGTTAATCAAAGCAGGGGTTACTGGATACGGACTTATTAAAGCCGAAAGCCGTTATTTGCCACAGATTATTCATGAGACAGAACATATTGGCGGTGCGGTGTACGGGCAATTTGGAGTTGGGTCGGCTATGCTTGTAGCTACTAATCATCGGGTTATATTCCTGGATCGCAAGCCACTGTTTACTACGAATGATGAGCTTACTTACGATGTTGTTTCTGGTGTCAAACTCAACCAAAGCGGGTTATTTAATACAGTCGTGTTGCATACTCGAATTGCGGATTACACTTTGCGATATGTCAATCTCAAATGCGCCCAGCACTTTGTTAGATACATAGAGTCTCGTCGTTTGGAGACCGATAATGGTACACCGGTAGCTACAACGCAAGCACCATCAAAAACTGTCGTTAATTCTATGCCATTTCTCGACAAGCAAGCTTTGGTTTTTTTGAAAGAGCATGACATCGCCGTGTTTTCTTCGGCGGATCGCACCGGCAATGTTTATGGCGCGGTAGTATATTATTTGGTTGATGAGTTGAACCGTATTTATATTTTAACCAAACAAGGTACGGCAAAAGCCCGTAATGTATTAAGTCACAGTCAAGTGGCAATAACGATATTCGAGGCAAGTACGGCACAAACGCTTAACATTCAAGGTCATGCTGAATTTGAAACTGACCAGAAGATCAAGGACTATGTATTTAGCGAAATCGTAAAACCACGTCCTTATAACGGCGCGATGCGCCTCCCGCCAGTAACTATGCTAAAAGAAGGCGCATTTACAATAATCCGCATTGAACCCACATCAAGCAAATACACCGACTACACCAAATCCTAAACCCTTCAAGATGTTAGAAATCGATTGTCTCGTAGGTGTCATCATAACCACCTGGGTCCGGGCGAATGAATACCGCCATACGGATTTGCACGGGCTTTATGCGGAGAGTTGTATAACCTCCGGCGTATAGTTTGGAGATCGGCGGAACTCCTTCCTCGCTCGTTTTTTCAGCATTTGCCAGCATGTCATGAAATGCTCGCTGGGCCTCAGACTCATCAGTTATTTCTTCAACTGTTCCGGTAATTTGGGTAGTGGTCTGCGAAACTGGCTCAAATGCTACCAGCATGACGTGATTGTGGCGTTTTAAGTTATCGTACTTTTTGGTGTCGTGCTTGGTAACGAACGTAATGTTGAATTCTTCGTCAACAGTGAAATATATGACCGCCGCGTGCGGATTGCCGTTTGGGTCTACAGTGGACAACACGCCTATTGGATAGGCTTTCAGAAAGTCATAAATGCGTTGGTTGGTCTCAGACGAGCTTGCGGTTTGTTTGTTATTTGATTCCATTGTAAATCCTCCATTACCCATAATAGGCTGATGTGCTATTTATGTAAAACAAATTATGGCTTGACGTTGTGTGCGACGTAATATGGGTGGAAAGTTTCTTGATTTTGGTGTATAATTCACCGACTTTATGGCGGATTTTATAGTAGTAAAAGGTGCTCGTGAGCACAATCTAAAAAATATTGACGTAACTATCCCGCGTGATAAATTTGTAGTTATTACCGGTCTTTCCGGGTCGGGCAAGTCCAGTCTGGCTTTTGATACGATTTACGCCGAAGGGCAACGGCGTTACGTGGAGTCGCTCTCGGCTTACGCCCGGCAGTTTTTGGGCTTGATGGAAAAGCCTGACGTGGATCAGATTGACGGGTTAAGTCCGGCCATTTCTATTGACCAAAAATCTACCAGTCGTAACCCGCGCAGTACGGTCGCGACAGTTACGGAAATTTACGATTATCTGCGTTTATTATTTGCCAGAATCGGTACTCCGCATTGTTCTGTTTGTCATAAATCTGTCGAGCGCCAAACAACCGTGGCAATTGTTGATCAGGTCGCGGCTTTACCGGCTGGTGCCAAGTTAATGGTGTTAGCACCTGTGGTTGTGGACAAAAAAGGCGCGTTTGAGCATATCCCAGAACAGTACCAACGGGCTGGATTTGCCCGTGCCAGGGTTGACGGTGTGGTGTACGCGCTGGACGA